>CAMGGF010000031.1 GCA_946055445.1 uncultured Ruminococcus sp.
AAAATGCAGTTTCATTGTGCTGAGATCCTTCGCCTACGGCTCAGGATGACAAATTCTTTACATTGTACTCTCCTTTGTCATTCTGAGCGAAGCGAAGAATCTCATGCGGCAAAATGCAGTTTCATTGTGCTGAGATCCTTCGCCTACGGCTCAGGATGACAAATTTTTTACATTGTACTCTCCTTTGTCATTCTGAGCGAAGCGAAGAATCTCATGCGACAAAATGCAGTTTCATTGTGTCGAGATCCTTCGCCTGCGGCTCAGGATGACAAAATCTTTACTTTGCACTTTCCTTTGTCATTCTGAGCGAAGCGAAGAATCTCATTTCAAAGTATTGTTTCCCACAAGTCTTCCCATTTCGGATTCGCCGTTTCTACCAAAGCATTCTTTTTCGCACGCGTCCAACCTTTCAACTGCTTTTCACGCTGTATTGCATCACGGACATCCGGTGCGGATTCTACATACACTAATTTCGTCACATTATATTTTGCAGTAAAGCCATCTAACATATGATTTCGATGTTCATACACACGGCGTACAATATCATTTGTAACACCAATATACATCACCTTGTCGGTTTTGTTTGTTAGGATATAAACATAATACATTATGCTGACCTCTTTTGAGATCCTTCGCCTACGGCTCAGGATGACAAATTCTTTACATTGTACTTTCCTTTGTCATTCTGCGCGAAGCAAAGAATCTCATACGGAAAAATGCAGTTTCATTGTGCTGAGATCCTTCGCCTGCGGCTCTGGATGACAGATTTCTATTTTCCTTGTATCTCACCGTTCAAATTTCAGCGTAATAATTTCGAAGGGTTTGACAGACAGGGTTACGGATCTGCCGTCATTGATAAGCAGTTTTTCCTCATTTTCCAACAAATCGCACAAGAACACATTTTTGAAATCAAACCCTGCGGTCAAGGTCACCTCGGTACGCTGATTATACGCCTCATAAAGCCGCGCAACCACCGCTTCGCTGTGTTCCGCTTTTTTCAGCGTTTCCATGATGACATTTTCGCGGTTTACGGAAAGCAGGGAAAAACTTTCGGGCAAAGTGCCGTTTTGCTTTTGCACTTTGCAGGCGGACATCGGCATATTTAAGAGATATGCCTGCTGTACCGTACCTGCGGCGCGAAAATCGCCTGCGTGCGGATACAGAGAATAGGTAAAGGTATGGTGTCCGCGGTCAGCGGTTTCGTCAGGGTATGTGCCGCATTTGAGCATCGTCAGGCGCAGGACGCCGTCGTGAATATCGTGACCGTATTTACAGTCATTGAGCATAGAAACACCGTAACCGTATTCCGACAAATCCGCAAACTTGTGTGCACAAACCTCAAACCGCGCGGCATCCCAACTTGTATTTCGGTGCGTGGGGCGTTCCACCGTGCCGAATTGGATTTCGTAAGTCGCTTTGTCGGCATTGATCTCCACAGGGAATGCGGTTTTTAAGACTAAATGGCTTTCGTTCCAATCGATTTCCGTGTCAAAATCAATCCGCGCAATATCGTCATACAGCCAGATTTTTTGCACGATTTCGCTGTGCATAAAGGGCTTGCGCACCTCAACACCCGCCCGCGCACCGTCGGAAATACATTTGATTTCGGCTTCGGCGGACAGTTCCCAAGATTTGTCCGTGTAATAGTTGCTGATTTCCCAGTTGTCATAATCCCGCGGGAAATCTTCATAGGCAGTCATCACATTGCCACGTGCACCCGCCTTTAACACTTCGCGGTCATTTCGCTTATCGTAAAGCCTTGTAAGTGCGCCGGTTTTGTCAAATTCTATGCGGAAAAATTCGTTTTCCAGCCAATCTTTTGCCGATTGTACCACACCGCGCACCTGCGGCTCGGACACAACCTTGTAGCCCTTTGCGGGAATATTCTCTACATACACGCTTTTGCCGTTCAGGCGCACCGTACCGCTCGCCGTAAAAGAATGCGGATTGCAAACCACCACGCCGCCTTCGGTACGGATTGCGCCGACAACATCGGCAACATGCTGTTTAATCACGCGGTCGCCTTTTTTGAGAATATCGCGGTACTGCTCGGCAGAAACCTCGTAAACCTCGTGAATAGACGAACCGGGGATGATATCGTGGAACTGATTTAACAAAATCGTTTCCCAACCGTTATGCAAAACATCGGCAGGGTACTCGGCACCCGTGAGGATATGATTTAACAGCGCGGCGGTTTCCGCTTTTTCATACAAAAATTCGCTTTTGCGGTTAAACCGCTTGTTCTGCGCCTGCGAGGTATAGGTGCCGCGGTGGTATTCGAGATACAGTTCGCCTTGCCAGCGCGGGGTTTTCGGATTGTCGAGCGCCTTTTGCCGCACGCGGGAAAGCATTTCGCCCGCAAATTCCATTTTTGCCGTGGGCACGCCCGTTACGCCGCGTTTGAGCAGTTCGTAGTATTCCAAATCTTTTCGAATCGGGCCGCCGCCGCCGTCGCCGTAACCAAAGGTTACAAGCACCTCATTGTTCAGTGCTTTTTGCTGATAACGGTCCCAAGCGCCCATTAACTGACAGGGATTTAACTTTGCATTATAGGTTACATTGCAGGCAGGCGCCACGCCGCGCACACGGTCTTGCGCGGTCATAAAGAAGGTGAAAATATCCGTACCGTCAATGCCCTGCCACCAAAAGGTATCATACGGCATTTGATTGGTTTCGTTCCAACCGATTTTTGAGGTTACGAAACTCTCAACGCCGCTTTTTTTGAGGATTTGCGGCAGTGCGGCGGAATAACCGAACACATCAGGGAGCCAAAGCACTTTGGAGTCCACGCCGAATTCCTCTTTGAAAAACGCCTTGCCGTACAGAATTTGACGCACCAGACTTTCGCCCGAGGAGAGGTTGCAGTCCGCCTCTACCCACATAGCACCCTCAACTTCCCACCGACCTGCTTTGACCATTTCCTTGACCTCGGCATACAGTTCAGGGGCTTCTTCTTTCAAATATTTATACAGTTGCGCTTGGCTCGACATAAATTTGTATGCAGGGTACTTTTTCATCAGCGCCAGCACCGTGGAAAATGAGCGCAAAACCTTTTCACGCGTTTGCGCGAGCGTCCACAGCCACGCAACATCAATGTGCGTATGCCCGATGCAAATGGCGTCTACGCCGTTTTTGCGGCTTTCTTTGCCGTAAAAAACCTCGTCCAAATACTGTTGGGCTTTGCGCACGCTTTCGCGGCTTTCTTCCGAATGCGGCACGCGCATATCGAGCATATTGACCGCATTTATAATGTGGGTTTGCGTGTCAATATAGTCTTTCTCGGCGGGGTCTAACAGCAAGGTGGTTTCATACGGCACCGAAAGAGAATAATACAGTTTGCGCAAGGCCTCGTCATAGACGCGCAGTTCTGCATGAAACTCCAAATACTGCGCCTCTTTGCCGCCGTATGCATAGATATAAATTTCGTATGTATCTTTGGCGTTATCGAGAAAAATTTCGCGGTGGTTGACATCCAACCCCTGCACCAAAACGCCGTCTACATAGACAATAAACTGCGGATTGATGGCGTCCCAACAGTCGATTTGCGTGGAAACATACAATTCAACATTGCGAGAGCGCATACTCTTGGGGATTTCCACTTTTTTGTAGAACCACGCGTGGCAATCCTTTTCGCCGCCCCAGCGGTCATGCCGCGCAAACGGACGAAAACTTTTATCCATTACAGGCAGCGTATTCCCCGTTTTGTAGCCGCAGGGCTTATAGAGAAACCCGTCCAGCGGTGCGCGTTGTTCGCACGCTTCTTTTTCGAGCATTTCAAGGTAAACACGGAGTCTGTCCTCATAAAAATCAGTTTGCATACTACACTCCTCTTTATCGGTAAAATTCAATCTGGATTTTTTTAACACAATCCCTATGCAATGTCAAGGGCTTTGCGCAAGAAACAACATTTTTTTCACAAATACAGGTATTTTTCAGAATAAATCCGAAAGCAGATAAAATGACCCGCAAACAAGCAACAGCCCATCCGCTTCGGTGTGTTCACGCGCAAGGCGCAATGCGCTTTGCGGATTATCTTCTGTAAAGGTTTGCAAAGGCAAATCGGACACCGCCCTCAAAAGGACTTCGGGTGACGCGGCACGGGGATTGTCGGGTTTTGTGAATACGGCGGTTTTGCAAAGCGGCAAAACGGTTTGCAAATAGGTTTCGCAGTCCTTGTCCGCCATCAGCCCGACAAGTGCGGTGATATTTTCGGGCGCAAATTGCCGCAAAACAGCCGCAAGCGCCGCGCCGCATTCGGGATTGTGCCCGCCGTCGAAAAGCATCGGCGGCGTACCGTTTCGGTATTCCATTCGCCCGCGCATCACGGTGTTTCGGATGCCGTTTTTGATATTTTGCTGTGTAACTTGCGGCAGGCACTTCGCCGCTTCAATCACCCCGACTGCATTTTCGACCTGATGACGCCCGACAAGCGGCAAACAGTAGGTTTCGCCGCCGTAGGAAAATACGGTCTCCTGTAAGGTTTCCGACAGAATTTCGGCAGAGTCAAGCGGCGCTATTATCAATTTGCAATGGATTTGGGCGGCGGTTTTTTGCAATACAGCAAGGGCTTCTTTGTCCTGCGCCGAAGTGGTAACGCAAATACTGCCTTCTTTTAAAATCCCCGCTTTTTCGGCGGCGATTTGCGCGACGGTATCGCCCAAAATTCTTGTATGGTCCAACGAAACCGAAGTGATTACGCACACCTCGGGCGAAGGGATAACATTGGTCGAGTCATACCGCCCGCCCAAGCCGACCTCCAACACCGCATAATCGCATTTTTGTTCTTTGAAATACAACAGCGCCGCGGCGGTAATCGCCTCAAACTCGGTGGGCACGATATTCTGCCCGTTTAAAACTTCAATTGCCGCTTTGACGCGTTCGGTAACGGTGGCAAGGTGTTCTTTCGGAATGTTTTGATTGTTAATCTGAATACGCTCGCAAAACGAAAAGACATACGGCGAAGTGAACAGCCCCGTTTTATACCCTGCCTCTTTCAAAATGCAACTGAGCATTGTCGAGGTACTCCCCTTGCCGTTTGTACCTGCAATATGCACAAAGCGCAAATCGTTTTGCGGATTGCCCAGTCTCTCCAACAATGCCGAAATACGCGACAGCCCCGGCTTGATGCCGAATGCCAACAGCGAATGGATATAGTCCACCGCTTCACGGTAAGTCATCGCCATTTTACACCTCGATAATCAATTCCACAGGGCAATGGTCAGAGCCGAAAATCTCGCTGTGAATTGAGGCGCTGACCAGTTTGTCTTTTAACCGCTCGGACACGCAGAAATAGTCAATACGCCACCCCGCATTGTTTGCGCGCGCGTTAAAGCGGTAACTCCACCACGAATATGCGCCCGTAAGGTCGGGGTAAAAATAACGGAAAGTATCGACAAAGCCGCTGTCTAAAAGTTCCGTGAACTTGCCGCGTTCTTCATCGGAAAAGCCTGCGTTTCCTCGGTTGGTTTTCGGATTTTTCAGGTCGATTTCCTCGTGGGCAACATTTAGGTCGCCGCAGAAAATCACGGGTTTGCGGCTGTCCAATTCCAACAAGTAACTGCGGAACTTGTCCTCCCAACTCATACGGTATTCAATTCGCTTTAAGCCGTCCTGCGCGTTGGGGGTGTAGCAGGTCACAACATAATACGTATCATATTCGAGGGTAATCACACGCCCTTCGTTGTCGTAATAGGCGTCGTGCATACCGTAAGTGACCGAAAGCGGCGCTTCTTTTGCGAAAATCGCCGTACCCGAATAGCCTTTTTTCTCGGCGTAATTCCAAAACGACACATACCCGTCAAATTCCAAATCCAACTGCCCTGCCTGCAATTTGGTTTCCTGCAAGCAGAAAAAGTCCGCGTTAAGCGTCAGAAACTCCGCTTCAAAGTTTTTTCCGACGCACGCGCGCAGACCGTTTACATTCCACGAAATCAGTTTTTTCATAGTTTCCTCCGAAATTTGGCATAATGTTGTATTTATTGTAACATCTTTCCGTTTATAAATCCATAGATTTATGTTGACTTTTGAAAATAAGTGCTGTAATATGGATTTTATTGAACAATGGGCGGTCTTACGGCGGAGGAAACACATGCAAAACCAAAGAAATAACAAAAAGACAGAAACGGAGAAAGCAGATAGCCTTTGGAAAGTATTTTCCGACACCTTTTTGCGGGCGGAATTTTTACTTTTGTTTTTCCTGCTTGTGTATGCAACGGTGCATATCATGCGGATGGGCAACACCTTCCTCGGTGCAGACGGTAATCTGTATGCCGTGCCGACTTTGCCCCCTGCCCCGAGCGCAGAAACTTTTTTGCAGACGGGACTGCCGTCGGCGGCGCAAACGGAATCTTCGACGCCCACAGTAAGCGCGCCTGCCGTCAATCTTTTGCAAGCACCGAAAACCAAAGGTGAAATTGCCGCATATTATCAAGCGGCGATGGCGCGGGCAAAGGAAAGTGCCGCTTCGGTGACCTTAATACAGAAAAAAGGTACAAATTATAACGGCGTGGTAGAAGCGGGCAACAACCCGTTCCTCGGCACGGTGGCAAAATCGCTGATGAATTCCTTTTTAAAAGAAGAAAATCCGAATACCGTTTATACTGCGCGTGCGGATATATATGATAATTTTATCCCCCGCGGCACGGACTGTCATTTAACGGAATCCGATTTAGACGAGGCTTTTTGCGAAGACAGCGGTGACTTCTATACGATTTTTGTGAAAGTCAAGCCCGATGAAAACCCCAATGCGGGCTACGGATCGGGCGCGGTCGGCTCGGTCATTACCAAAGCGGAAATCGAGTCGGCGGTCAATGGCAAGGTGAAATTGGAGAATGTCGTTTGCCGCTATGACGGGGCGTATTCCACAATCAAGGTGGAGAAAGCCACGGGCAATCTGTTGGAAATTCAATCCGCGTTGCCGATGTATTTGTGTTTAAACGCCATGGGGCTCGACTGCCGCATCGGCTTACAGTTTGACGAATATTGGACAGTGCAATGGTAAGATTTTTGAAAAGTGCCTGCGGGCGCTTTTCTTTTTTTGCAAAATATGATATACTGCTTTATATTCTGTTTTTAGGAGTGTACTATGCAAAACTCTGATTTTTCCAAAACAAAGTATTTTATTATTGATATGGACGGCACATTTTACCTCGACGGCAATTTGATTGACGGTGCGCTGGACTTTTTGGCGCGGGTTCGGGAATTGGGCAAGGACTTTTTCTTTTTTACGAACAATTCCTCAAACAATGTTACGGTTTGCCGCGAGAAACTCTCCAAAATGGGGTGCGAGGTTCCGCCCGAAAAAATCATTATTTCCTCCCATGTGACCGCCGATTTTTTAAATCGCAACCGCAAGGGAAAAACCGTATATCTGCTCGGCAATGAACGGCTGACCGCGGATTTCAAAGCGGCGGGCGTGCCGCTCGTTTCGGAAAATCCCGACATTGTGGTTTTGGGATTTGATACGACACTCACCTATCAAAAACTGTGGGACGCGTGCCGTTACATTGCAAACGGCGCCGAATATATTGCAACACACCCCGATTTAAACTGCCCGACGGCAGACGGATTTATGCCCGATACAGGCTCTATGATGGCGCTTATCAAGGCTTCGACGGGCAAAGAACCGCTTGTTATGGGAAAACCGCACGGCTACACGGTGGAATACCTTACCAACCGCCTCGGCTGTCAAAAAGAGGAACTTTGCTTTATCGGTGACCGTTTGGAAACGGATATTTTAATCGGGCAAAAGCACAATATTCCCTCTGTGTTGGTGCTGACAGGCGTAACAGACCGCAAATTATACGAAAAAAGCGATATCCGCGCCACGCTGGTTTGTGATTCGTTAAAAGCATTTTCAAAAATCTTGTGAGGAAAAAGAGATGACAGAAGTTGAACTGTTTACGGACGGCGCATGCTCGGGCAACCCGGGCCCCGGCGGTTGGGGCGCGATTTTGCGCTGTCAGGGAAAAGAAAAAGAACTTTCGGGCGGCGACGGGAACACCACAAACAACAAAATGGAATTGACGGCGGTCATAGAAGGGTTAAAAGCGCTCAAATACCCGTGCAAAGTGACGCTTTACACCGACTCAAAATATGTTGCGGACTCTCTTTCGCTCGGTTGGGCGGCGTCTTGGAAAGCACGCGGTTGGAAAAAGAAAGACGGCAAACCCGCGCTCAACCCCGAATTATGGAATGAATTATTAGAACTTTACAACACCCACGAAGTGAAAATTATTTGGCTCAAAGGGCACGCGGGGCACCCCGAAAATGAACGGTGCGACGCACTCGCGGTGGCGCAATCAAAAAAATACACAAAAATTTAATCGGATTTTGTACTGTCAGATTGCGTTTTTTGCTTGAAAGCGCACAAAGAGTATGATAGTATGTAACATATATTGGCAAATGTATTGCAAGTTGAAAATGGGAAGTGATTTTTTGGCAGATACAACAACCGTAACTGTGGAAGAAAATGTGCAAACCGAAGTCGAACAAGAGGTCAAAAAAGCCTCCGCGCAAAATCGGCGGTATTTGCGCCCGCGTGAAATGTTCGCTTATTTGCTGACGGCATTCGGACAAAAGAATTTGAATGAGTTTGTCAACGGCAACCGTCAGTTCTTTATGATTAGTTTCCTTGGCATTTCCGGTAAAGCATACGGCGTGATTATGTTTTTGGAAATGCTGTATGATGCTTTGGACGACTCACTTTCCGGCGTGATTATTGACCGCACGCGTACGCGTTGGGGCAAACTGCGGCCGTATTTGATGATTGCGACGCCGATTTGGGCGGTTGCAATCGTCATGCTGTTCACAACGCCTTCGTTCCTTGCGACCCCCACCGCAAAAATCATTTGGGCGGTTATCGCCATTTTCGCACACAACCTCGGTATGAGTTATTTCGGCGTTTGGCAGATTTTGCCGTTTGACATTACGCCGAATGTGAACGAGCGCAACAACTTACTCGCCGCGCAAAAGTTTATGGAGTTGTTCGGCGCAATGTTGCCCGGTCTGTTGCCTGTATTCGTTGACCTTTTGCCGCGGCAGACAAACAATGCTGTCGGTATGCAGGATGTGTATTCGGGCTACGCGGTCATTATGGTTATCATTTCCGCCGCAACGGCGATTTACGGCTTTTTCGTGATGCGTGAGCGTGTGCCGCTGGCTTCGCGCGAGCAAATGAAAGAAGTCAGCATTTTAGAATCTTTTAAAATCGCCTTTAAAAACCGCCCGATGCTTGTATTGCAGTTGAATTACTTCTTAAACGGGTTTAAGGGCATCGGCGCTTCCAATGAAAAATTCTTCTGGATGCACAACGCAGGTGCGTTGTCCTACTCCTCTATCGCAAGTATTTTCACCGGTATGCCGAGTTTCATTATTACGCCTTTGGTGCCGAAAATGATTCGCAAATTCGGCGCAAGAAACTTGGGTATTTATGCAGGTCTGTTCGGCGGCGCGGCATATACGCTGATGTGGATTATCGGCTACAAGCCGTTCGGCGAATGGAATTCCGGCGGCAGCATTGTCGCAAACCTTGTGTATATGACCATTATGCTCACCATCTGCGGGTTGCCGAACTCCGTTATCAATGTTGTCGGCACGATTTTGCAGGGCGATGTGTATGACTACGGCGAATGGAAATACGGCGTGCGCAACGAAGCGCTGATTGCCACCGTTTCGGGCTATTTCCAAAAAGCGGCTAACGCCATTAACGGGTTGTTGTCCGGCGTTGTGATTTCTCTCATTGGCTACACGGCGCACAAAGATGTGTTCGGCAATGTGGTGCGCGAAACCGACAGCAACGTTTTGCGCGGGTTCTGGTTTATTTTCTGTGTTATGCCGTCCCTGGCGCGTTTCCTGTACGGTATTTCTTTGATTTTCTTCAATGTCCACGGCAAGTTTAAAGAACAGATGCTCAAGGATTTAGAGGAACGCCGTTTGGAAGCCGTGCAAAAAGTCAATACCGAAAACGAACCGAAAAACACCGAAGAATAATTCGGCAACGAAGAATAAAAAGTATCCCCCTCAAAAGAGGGGGATTTTTTGATGGGGTTTGCGGGAATGGAGATTCTTCGCTTCGTGCAGAATGACAAATTGGGGGTTGTGGGGGTGATTTGTCATCCTGCGCGATAGCGAAGGATCTCAAAAGAAAAGTGTATCGAAAACGAGATTCTTCGCCTAACGGCTCAGAATGACAACGTGTAGGGAACGGTCTTGACCGTTCCGCAACCGCCCCGTTTACGGGGAGGTGGCACG
>CAMGGF010000032.1 GCA_946055445.1 uncultured Ruminococcus sp.
ACGCGAAGAAAAACAATCAGTTTATGCTGATGATGACGCACCACCCGCTGATTGCACCGTCGCCCGTATACGCGCTTATCGGCAAAAACGATATGCACGGCGACTTTGACATTCGCCGTAAGCAGTACGCCGATTTGGGACTGCAATTTGTGTTGACGGGGCACACGCACATTCACCACATTGACAAAATGGAAAGCGACATCGGCAACACGCTGTATACGATTGCAACTTCTGCAACTGTGGGATATCCCGCGCCGATTCGCACCGTTGTGGTAGACGAAACGGCGGGCATTGTTTCCACCACCACCGATTTCATCACCGAAAAGGTCAATTTCGATTTAGAGGGCAATTCCTTGCAGGAATACCTCAAAAATCAACTGGTCGGTATGGTGCGTGATATGGTCAAAGCCGCAGGCGGCGACACCCACAAATTTGCCGATATGGTCACGGCAATGAGCATTAAAAAGAAACTGATTTACAAAATCGGTTGGTTAATAAAACCCTTTGCCAAACGCTTGAACAGTTTAAAAATCGGCACAGTTGCCAAATGGACGAAAAAAGAAACCGGCTTAAAGCCCGAAGATTACGCTGACATCAAGGATAATTCCGTCGTCGATTTCATTGTGGATATTGTCACCAATTTGTATGCAGGCGAAAATCTTTACAACCCCGAAGACGCGGCGTACAAAATTACTATGGGACTTTTGAGCATTTTCGATTCCGTATTCGCGGCGTTACATATTTCGGTGAAAAAACTTTTGAAAGTGTCCGATTCGCTGTGTGATTTCGTCGAGCCGCTTTTACATAACAGCGGTATTCCGTCTTACAACGCGGTGTTGCCGATACTGCCGCACTACACGGCGGAAAATCCCGCGCCGAAGAAAGAGGAACCCCCGAAACCCGAACGCAAAAAGAGCAAAAAAGGCGTGCCGATTGTGCTTATCGGGATTTTGGCGCTGATGATTCTGCTCGTTCCCGCCTTGTTGGTTTTGGGTGTCGGTTTTATTGTCAATCAAATCCGTTTCGGGAAATATATGAAAGACTGAACCGTGAAACGGCAAACCGCCCGCACAATGTGCAGGCGGTTTTTATATCGTATTTTTACGGTAAACCAAAATATAAAACTCGGTTTCGGTGGTTAAGGTTTGTAAGGTACACAGTCTTGTTTGCTCTGCTTTGCCCGTTTTATAGTAATACGGCGTCATCAAAAACAGATTTTGTATGTCCGCAGCGGTTTGCAAGGTGATTTCGTTTTGCAAATGCAAACTTTCTAAAAGCGCGTACCCCGCGCGGGAAAATTCGGCAACCTCGTTTTCGTAAGGTTTGTCATATACCGCCGCTTTTAAGCCGTACAAATGCCGCGCGCCGGGAATGACCTCGAAAAGACAGCCGCCCGGCTTTAATACGCGCAAAAATTCCGTTTCACTGTACGGCGAAAAGATTTCAAACAGCAAATCCACGCTTTCGGCTTTGGCGGGGATATGAAACGCGCTTGCCACGGCAAACTGTACCGTTTTACAGTACTTTGCGGCAGAATTTACGGCGTCTTTGGAAATGTCAAACCCCAAAACCTGCATTGTATTGCCGATTTTTTCCGCAATCGCCGCCGTGTAATACCCCTCGCCGCAACCGCTGTCGAGTGCCGTGCCGTTTGTGACGGCGTATTTTTTTGCCGTTTCGGCAATGGCATTTTTCAGCGGTGCATACGCGCCTGTTTCTAAAAAAGCGCGGCGCGCGCGTACCATTTCTTTGTTGTCGCCGTGCGTTTTACGCCCCGAAAAACTTGTCAGCAAATGCACATAACCCGCTTTCGCTTTGTCAAAATTGTGCCCGTTTGGGCAAACACACGCTTTTTGTGTATTCTTCAGTGCCGCGCCGCACACAGGACAGCAAAATCCGAACATAAAAACACCTCAAAGCACATCATACCCCGAAACCGCGCAAAAAGCAATAGGTGCAAGGCTTGCTATGCTTGCAAAATTGTGCTACAATAGAATGAAATTTTTAGGAAAAAGGAGTCCTTTTGCATGGAATATACATTTTCCGACCGTGTTTCGGCTTTGCAACCGTCTGCAATCCGTGAAATTTTGAAAGCCACGGCAGACCCCGCGATTATTCCCTTTGCGGCAGGCAATCCCGACACAGCGGCATTCCCTGTGGAAGATATTCGCGAAATTGCCGCGCGGATTTTAACAGAAAACCCGATTACCGCCTTACAGTACGGCGTAACCGAAGGCTACGCACCGTTGCGCGAGCGCGTTTCGGCGTATATGAAAGAAAAACACAATATCGGGCGCGATTTCGACAGTCTGATTATCACCTCGGGCGCAACACAGGTAATGGATTTGGCAACCAAATCCCTTTGCAACTTCGGGGATATCATCATTTGCGAAACGCCGTCGTTTATCGGCTCGTTAAACTGCTTCCGTTCCTACGGCGTGTCTTTGCGCGGCGTGCCGGTTGAGGCGGACGGTATGAATATGGAAATTTTGGAGCAAAAACTGAAAGAAAACAAAAATGTTCGTTTCATTTATACCATTCCGAACTTCCAAAATCCCTCGGGCGCCACAATGTCGCTTGCAAAGCGCAAACGCCTGTACGAACTTGCAAAACAGTACGGCGTTTTGATTTTGGAAGACAACCCCTACGGCGATTTGCGCGTGGCAGGGGAACACATTCCGCCGATTAAGAGTTTCGATGAGGACGGCATTGTCATCTATGCAGGTTCGTTCTCGAAAATCTTTGCACCGGGCGTGCGCGTGGCATATACGGTTGCGCCCGCGCCGATTGTGGCGAAAATGACCGTTTGCAAACAGGGGCAAGATGTCCACACCCCGATGTTCACGCAAATGCTTGTAGACGAGTGGATGAAAACCACCGATTTCGAGGCGCATATCGACAAAATCCGCGCGATTTACCGCCGTAAACTCAATTTGATGTGCGACTTGATTGATGAAAAACTGGGCGATTTTGTGCAGTATGTGCGCCCCGAGGGCGGTATGTTCGTTTGGTGTGCACTGCCCGCGCGTGTCAATATGATGGACTTCTGCAAAAAAGCCGTTGAGAAGAAAGTTGCGGTGGTGCCGGGCAGTGCGTTTACCGTGGAACCCGAAGAGACCACCAACTGCATTCGTATGAACTTCACCACGCCCGCCGACGAACGCATCGTCGAGGGTATGGAAATTCTCGGGAAACTGAAAGATGAAGTATAATTTATCGGATTTGAACACGGTGCGCGCCGTGCTTTCGCGCCACGGGTTTTCGTTTTCCAAAGCGCTTGGGCAGAACTTTTTAATTGACGGTACCGTTTGCCCGCGCATGGCAGAGGCGGCAGTACTCTCGCCGGAAGACGGCGTGCTGGAAATCGGACCCGGCATCGGCGTTTTGACCGCACAGTTGGGGCTTCGCGCCAAAAAGGTGGTTGCCGTGGAACTCGACAAACGGCTGTTGCCTGTGTTAGAAGAAACGCTCGGCGAATTTGACAATGTTGAAGTCGTCAACGGCGATGTACTGAAACTCGATTTGGCAAAACTCATTGCGGAAAAATTTGCCGATTGTAAGCGCGTATCGGTTTGCGCGAATTTGCCGTATTATATCACTTCCCCCGTGATTATGCGGCTTTTGGAGGAACGCCTGCCGCTGTCAAAAATCGTTGTGATGGTGCAAAAAGAGGCGGCAGAACGCCTGTGCGCCGCCGTCGGTACACGAGAGGCAGGGGCGGTGACAGTCGCCGTACAGTATTATGCCGAAGCCGAGAGGCTGTTTTCGGTGGACAGACATTGTTTTGTGCCGAGTCCGAATGTGGACAGCGCCGTGATGCGCCTTTCGGTACGCGAACAGCCTGAATTTTCGGTAAAAGACGAAAAATTCTTTTTCAAATTGGTCAAATCCGCGTTTGCACAGCGCCGCAAAACCGCGCAAAACGGCATTTCGGCAGGGCTGGGACTCCCGAAAGAACAGGTGGCACAGGCGTTAGAGCAAATCGGCTTGCAAAAAGACGTTCGCGCTGAAAAAATGACTATGGCAGACCTGTCGGCACTTGCCGACAGTTTATGCGAGTAAACCAATAAAGGAGAGAAAATACAATGTATGCATATAGAACCCGTGGGACTTGTTCCCAACAAATTGATGTGGAATTAGACGGCGATATTATCAAATCCGTGCGCTTTTACGGCGGTTGTAACGGCAACTTGCAGGGCATTTCCGCAATCGTTGTCGGTAAAACCGTAGACGAGGTCGCAAAAGCATTTGAGGGCATTCGGTGCGGTATGCGCCCGACCTCTTGCCCCGACCAACTTGTAAAAGCCCTTCGTGCCGCACAGCAAGCGCAAGCATAAATTTGTGCGCTGTTTCGTTTCAAACACAACACCGCCCCGAATTGTGCATTCGTACAATCCGGGGCGGTTTGTTATGTGTTTAGGCGCGTTTCAGGTCGAGAATTTCCTGCAAAGTGTATTTCCCGTTTAAAATCAAATCCAACAACGATACATCAAAGAAGTCGACTACGGTGTCTGCGTTTAAGTCGCCGCAGAGTCTGTCATATGCGGTTGGTGTTCGCTTGCCGATTGCGATATTCGCCATGCGCGCGTAATCGCTCAAATCCAACTCGCCGTTACCGTTCATATCGGCAAAGGATATTTCCGGGATAGGCAAATCAATGTGTTGAATGACCATATCTTCTGTCACAATCAGATTTAATGTCGGGTGTTCGTCGCCGCAGTCAACTGTGCAGTTTAAAACCCATTGCCCGTTTTCGTAAACGATCGTGCTGTTCTGTGCGTCAAATCCGCCTGCCAACGCGTAAATTTTAACCGTGTCGGTTTTCGCGTCATAGCCGTGCGCCAAAGTCAAATCTGCATTGGCAATACCGAAATACTTTTCAATCCGCCGTTGCACTTCCTCCGCGCTGAGTATCACATACATGCCAATATCGTCTTCTATTGCGTCGTCCCACGAAAATCCGTCGAAATCATTGTCACAATAGGTTGCCAAGGTAATAATGCCGTCAATATTGTCCCGGGTTAAGGTGCCGTCAAACTGAATGTTTAAATAACTGATCTGACTGGCTGCATAACTGAAATAAACAAATGAATCTTTATAAATTTGCGCCTTTACCCATTTGCAGTTTGGCAGGGTATTCGATGTCATATCCCCGATTGATAAAGAAAGATTTTTCGCATTGAATGCGTTTTCGTTATCCTGTTCAAAAGAAAATTCCACAGAATAAACACCTTGGTCTGTTGTTAAAGTGCCAAACAACCCGTTTTCGTCGCCGCCGCGGCATTCGAGAGAGATGGCGTTTGCAGATACGGTTTCACCGTTTGTTTTCGTAAAGAGAATATCCATCGTGCGCTCCCCGCTGATGGCAATACTTTTATACGGATTTGCAATGATTTCAATATCGGTATCCGCAGAAAAACCCATAAACGAAACGGAAACAGTTTGCGTACCAATGCTCCAATCACTTGGCGAAATATCACACGAAATACGCGGAGAATACCCGGTTTTTGCGTAAATTTCATCAAAATCGCCGCTGATTTTTGTGCCGTCTTTATATAAAACGGTCACATCAAATTGCAATATATCTCGGAATGCTTCGAAATCGTCCAAGCCCTGTATCAATGCGCGGTCGGTTGTAACGGATAAACTTGCGATGGGACTTCCCACAATTTCGACGGTGCATTCCGCAGTTTCGCCCAAAAATTCTACCGTCACCGTATGCGTGCCGACGCCCCACGGCGTTGCGGCACTTTGGTCGTCTGTGCAGGAAATGCTGTACCATTCTCCTTTCCATTCCAATCCGCCGTTCACTTCCTGCGAAGTACCGTCTTGAAAGAATACCGTTACTGTGGGATAGTACCGATAATGGAAATATTCCACCATGGAATCGGTTTCAGGGTCATAATCGGAATCCATATCACCGTTTGTCCCCTCGACAATCTGTATCGGGGCGGTGCCGGCAAGTTCAATGCGTGCAACAGGGTTTTCCACAATTTCAACGGTACATTCCGCAGTTGCGCCCAACAATGCTATCGTCGCCGTATGCGTGCCGATTCCCCACGGGGTTGCGGCGCTTTGGTCGTCTGTGCAGGAAACGCCGTACCATTCTCCGTTCCATTCCAATCCGCCGTTCACTTCCTGCGAAGTACCGTCTTGAAAGAATACCGTTACTGTGGGATAGTACCGATAATGGAAATATTCCACCATGGAATCGGTTTCAGGGTCATAGTCGGAATACATATCACCGTTTGTCCCCTCGATAATCTGAATCGGGCTAGATACAATGCGCACAACAGGACTTTGCACAATTTCAACGGTACATTCCGCAGTTGCACCCAATAATTCTATCGTCGCCGTATGCGTGCCGATTCCCCACGGGGTTGCGGCGCTTTGGTCATCTGTGCAAGAAATGCCGTGCCATTCTCCGTTCCATTCCAATCCACCGTGTACTTCCTGCGAAGTGCCGTCTCGAAAGAATACCGTTACCGCGGGATAGTACAGATAACGGTAAAAATCCACCGAAGAACCGGTTTCCATGTCATATTCGTAATCCATATACCCGTTTGACCTCTCGACAATTTGTATCGGGGCGGTGTCGGTAAGTTCCATGCGTACAACAGGGCTTTCCACGATTTCCACCGTGCATTCGACGGCTGCACCCATCAATTCAACCGTTGCCGTATGCGCACCGACACCCCACGGGGTTTTGGCGCTTTGGTCATCTGTGCAGGAAATGGCGTACCATTGCCCGTTCCAATCCAATCCGTTGTGCACTTCCTGTGAAGTGCCATCTTGAAAGAATACAATGATTGTGGGCGCGTACGAATAACGGTAAAATTCCACCGTAGAATCGGTTTCAGGGTCATAGTCGGAATACATATCACCGTTTGTCCCCTCGATTATTTGTATCGGGGCAGGGTCGGCAAGTTCTATGCGTACAACAGGGTTTTCCACGATTTCCACCGTAAATTCAGCGGTAGCGCCCAACAACTCTGCCGTAACCGTGTGCTCGCCGATACCCCACGGGGTTTTGGCGCTTTGGTCGTCTGTGCAAGAAACGCCGTACCATTCTCCGTTCCATTCCAATCTGCCGTGTACTTCCTGCGAAGTGCCGTCTTGAAAGAATACCGTTACCGTGGGAGAGTACCAATACCGAAAATATCCCTCGGTGTAGTCGCCGATTTCAGGGTCGTAATCAGAAAATATACCGCCGTTTGTTCCCACAATGATTTGGATGTTTTCTGCTGTCATGCGAACAATCTCCGGCTCTGCTGCCCCGGCGCAAATCGGCACAGACCAAACCAACAAAAGCAAGGTCAGCAAAACAGCAAGCCATTTTTTGCACAGTATTCGCTTTTTCATATACATACCCCCAAAGTTGATATATTGTCTGAAAATATACTGTTTAAATATCCAATTATATCATAGCACGCGGAAAAATCCTTTGTCAATATGCAAGAAAATCGAGGGTTTTACGCCATATACAAAAAGCACCCCGACGGACGGTTGCACGCCCGACGGAGTGTCTGTAAAACTTGATTTTTGATTATTTCCGGGACAAAACAACTTCGGGATTTTCGAAAATCTCGTCGAATTTATCAAACAGCGGCAGGCAGTCGCCGTAATCGAATGCACGGTGGTCGAAGGCGAAGGTGATGGGCATAATCGTGCGGTTTTTGTCATTTTTAACCGATTGGAATGGCTTTTTCAAATGAAATAGACGGTCACCGTGCCGAAAGAGACGTGTATGCTTGCTTGTCAGACACGCTTTTGTAGGCGGGGCGAATAATTTTATCCACATTGGTCAGTTCTTCCAGCATATGCGCACTCCACCCGACCACGCGCGCCATAGCGAAAATGGGCGTATACAGTTCCAACGGTATGTCGAGCATACTGTAAACAAAGCCGCTGTAAAAATCCACATTGGGGCTGACGCCCTTGTAAATGCGGCGGCGCTCGGCAATGACCTGCGGCGCAAGACGGTCAATCATACTGTAAAGCGCGAAATCTTCCTCTCTGCCTTTTTCGTGCGCCAACTTTTCCACAAAGCCTTTGAACACTTCTGCGCGCGGGTCGGAAACGGAATATACCGCGTGCCCCATACCGTAAATCAAGCCTTTTTTGTCAAACGCCTCACGCGCGAGCAGTTTGTTGAGGTAGTCGCGCACCGCGTCCTCGTCGGCTGTGTCACGGACATGCTTTTTCAAATCCTGCATCATTTCCACAACTTTGATGTTTGCTCCGCCGTGTTTCGGCCCTTTTAAGGAACACAGCGCCGCCGCCATTACCGAGTAGGTATCCGAACCGGAAGAAGCGACCACATGCGTGGTAAACGAGGAGTTGTTGCCGCCGCCGTGCTCCATGTGGAGAATTAACGCAATATCCAACACCTGCGCTTCCAACGCGGTATATTGCTTGTCCGGCCGAAGCAGACGCAAAATATTTTCCGCCGCCGAAAGTTTCGCGTCAGGGCGGTGGATATACAAACTGTCATTGCGGCCGTAATGATTGTATGCCTGATAGCCGTAAACCGCCAGCATCGGGAAACGACTGATGAGGGAAAGGCATTGCCGCAGTACATTTTCGGGCGTCATTTCCGACGGGTTACTGTCATACGCCGACAAGGTCAACACACTGCGGGTTAAGGAGTTCATAATGTCTTTGCTCGGCGCTTTCATCACCACATCGCGCACGAAGTTTGTCGGCAAACAGCGCATAGCGGCAATCATTTCACAGTATTGTGCCAGTTCCTGCTTGTTCGGCAAATGCCCGAACAGCAACAGGAAAGATGCCTCTTCAAAGCCGAAACGATTTTCGGCGATACAGCCGTTTACCAATTCCGTCACATTGATGCCGCGGTAACGCAGTTCCCCGGGACAAGGCTCTTTGCCGTTTTCGGTTTCGTTGTAGGATTTGATGGTTGAAATGGTGGTAAGCCCCGCCAAAACGCCTGTTCCGCTTTTGTCGCGCAAGCCCCGTTTGACGCTGTACTGCGCATATAATTCGGGGTCGATTCGGCTGCAAGCCATGTTTTCGGCGGCCATACGGTCGGCATACTCCAAAATATCGGATTTGTGCATTCTTTTCATACGGCAAGCCTCCTTTTTTACAAATTTTGAAATACAGGGGGAAAGAAAATTCTTCCAATGTACTTGTATTATACAAATACAGGTTTTACCGTGTCAACCGAAAAAATGTAAACAAAATATTAACTATCATATTTTTATTGACAAATTTCGCGTAATTGATGTATATTGAGAATAAATTGATATACAGGAAGCGATTTACAATGTCCGAAACGGTTTCCAAAGAAGTCGGCGATATGCTGACCGAAATGATTTTTCGGTTTTACAGCGCGTTGCATCGGCACCCGTCAACGGCGGCAGGACCGAAAATTCATACACACGGCTTTCATATTTTATATTTACTGGAACGCGCGCACGATAAACGCCTGCCAATGAGTTTTTTGCTGACGGAATTGCAAATGACCAAACAGCAAATGTCCAAACTTTTAAACGAGTTAGAGGAATTCGGGTTTATTGAACGCATACGCACCGGGCGCGACAGGCGCAATGTGTCGGTACGGCTGACACAGGCGGGCAGTGTGTATTTCCGTTCCTGCGCCGCTGCGGTGTCCGACGCGATTGCCGAGGCGTTCGAAAAGCAACCGCCGGAAAAAACCGAACTTGTGCACAGTTTGCTTGTGCAGTTGATGTAGCACCGTACATGCAAATAAAAAACCGTAACAGTTTTGGCAACGCAAGATAAGGAAGTTTTTATGTAAGATATGGTGTAACTCTGTAAACGGTGGTTACACCGTTTTCTTACTTTTGGAAACTGTCAATACAGTTTCCCTGCTTGTTAAGCTATAGGATGCACGATATAATAAATACTGAAAATGATTCTGCAAACAAGGAGATGTAATAATGAAAAAAGAATACTCAAGTATTCCCAACTCGATGAAAGACATGGAAACATATGGGTTTTCGTGGATGGATTTTATAACTGCTATACCATCGCCGCTTTTTATTGTAACAACATATAAATCC
>CAMGGF010000033.1 GCA_946055445.1 uncultured Ruminococcus sp.
TTGCGGGGGCGTCCTTATAATTGGAAAGCAACAGTTTGCCCTTGGTCAAATCAAAGCCTGCGGGGGCGCGGAAGGTTTTGGTTTCGTCCGCGAACGAGCAAATGACAAGCGCGCGTTTGCCCTCGTAGGTGCGTTCATACACATAAAAATCGTCGCTTTCGGGGAAATGCTCTTTGTAGTCGCCGTAAATGAAGATTTTGTTTTCTTTGCGGACTTTAAACAACTTACGGTAGTAGTTGAGAATGGAGTCTTTGTCCTTTTCCTGCTGTTTGACATTGATGTCCGTGTAATTCGGGTTCAAAGAAAACCACGGCTCGGCACTCGAAAAGCCCGCATATTTGGATGTATCCCACTGCACGGGTGTGCGCGCATTTTCGCGGCTGGTGCGGTTGGCGATTTCCAAATATTTCGCATCCGAAAAGCCGAATTTCTTAAACAACTTTTCGTTGTTAAAGGTGACAACATCTTTAAATCGGTCTACGCTGTCGAGATGGTTGTTGAGCATACCGATTTCCTGCCCTTGGTAGACAAACGGCGTGCCGCATTGCATATAGCACATCGTGGCGAGCATTTTGCCGCTTTCTTTCCAAAACTTTTCACTGCCGTAGCGGCTGATAATACGCGGGTGGTCGTGGTTTTCAAGGTACAGCGCGTTCCAAGAGCGACCGTTCAAATTGTACTGCCAACTGCTGAACGCCTTTTTCATCTTTTTGAGGTTGAACGGCGTGCAAAGCGTGTCGGTGATAAAGCAGTCCGCCTGCATATGGTCAAAAGAAATCAGCATATCGAGCACTTTGTCATCGCCCGCGGTGTATTTCAATGCGTCTTTGGAGCCCGTCATCGGGGATTCGCCGACCATAAAGCAGTCGTAATCTTTCATAATATCTTTACGGAATTCCGTCAGATATTCGTGGCAGTGCGGCCCTTTGTTGTAGTGCTCTACGCCTGTGGCAATCGGCAACGGGAAGCCGTTGGGCAACCCCTCGCGTTTCGAAATAAAGGTGATAACATCTTCGCGGAACCCATCAACACCCATATCGAGCCAAAAACGCATAATGCTTTTCACTTCTTCACGCACTTTGGGGTTATCCATATTGAGGTCGGGCTGACCTTTGGCGAATACATGCAGGTAATATTCGTCTAAATCCTTGTTGTATTCCCACGCGCCGCCCTCAAAGGTCGAAAGCCAGTTGTTCGGCGGCTTTTTGCCGCCCTTGCCCTTGCCTTTACGCCAAAAATAGTAATCGTGGTAGGGGTTGTCTTTGCCTTTTAAACTTTCCTGAAACCATTTGTGCGCAGTGGAGGTGTGGTTGACCACCAAATCCATCAGCACTTTCATACCGCGCTCGTGCGCACCGTCTAATACCTTCTTAAACAGTTCCAAATCGCCGTAATCGGGCGAAATGTCCTTGTAGTCGGCAATGTCATAGCCGTAGTCACAGTTGGGCGAGGGGTACAGCGGCGAAAACCAAATGCAGTCTACGCCCAAACTCTGAATATAATCGAGTTTTTCCAGCACGCCCTGCAAATCGCCGATGCCGTCGCCGTTGCCGTCTTTAAATGAACGCGGCCAAATTTGATAAATCACGGCTTCTTTATACCATTCGTTTTTCAAGATAAACACGCCCCTTGTTTATTAAAAGATTTTGATAAAATCAGTATAGCATACCGCCCCCGTAAAAACAATGTTCGTTTTATATGAATAATTGTATGGGAATTTGTGAAAAAATAAACGAATTTATTTCGAAAAGAACCGATAGTTTTGGCGAAATACCATTTGTCTTTTTAAATATTCGTGCTATAATACAAGTTTGAAAGTATCTATTCATCATTTTCGGGAGGGCTTGTTATGGAAAACGCATTGCGTACCATTGTTGAGGCAGACGCAGTCGCCCGCAAAGAGGTTGCGGCGGCAAATGCGCGCCGCGAAAACTTAACCGCAGAACTTGCCGAAAGCAAAGAAAATATCCGGCGGCAACATCGGGAAAATGCCGAAAAAGCCATTCAAAAGGTACGTGACAATATGCAGGCGAAAGTGGATGGCGCCGTTGCCGAAATGGAACGGAAAACCGAAGAAAAAGCCGCGCGTATGCAGAAAATCTACGATGAAAACGCCGACCGCTGGGTTGAAACGATTTTCAAAGCGGTGACAAAATAAGCAAAGCGTTTTTCGCAGTGTTTTTCGGAAAGGAGTGCAGCCGTATGGGAAGGGCGATTTCCGCGCTGTCTGCCAATGCGATTTCGGCAAAGGCGCACGCGATGTATGCCGAAATGCTTACAGAGACGGATTATGAAGCCTTGGCAAATTGCCGCACCGTGACGGAAGCGGCGGGGTATTTAAAATCGCATACCGCCTACGGGCAGGCGTTTTCCTCCTTCGGCGGCACAAAGTTTCACCGCGCGCGTGTAGAAGCGGCCATCAACCGTCGAATGCAGGAACGCATTGCCTCGCTTTGCACCTGTGAAAGGGCGTTGGGGCTGACGCTGCACCGTATTTTTCTGTTGCGCGCCGACATCGACTGCATTTTGCTTTGTGCGGATTATCTCGATTCCGACAGCGTTGGGGAATACGCCGTGCATTTGCCGCCGTTTTTCCGCGATAATGCAGAAGTCGATGTGACGGTGTTGGAGCGCGCCCGTTGTCCCGAGGATTTGTTCCGCGGTTTGCGCGGCACACGGTATGCGCCGCTGACGGAGAAAATAGAAAACAGCGTTTTCGGGTTTAGCGTGCCGCTTTTGGAAAACACTTTATACGAGTATTTATATACGCAGGCAAAAGAAACGGTGGAAAAAAATTTTTCGGGGCGGGAATGCGCCGATTTGCTTGATTTCTTCCGTATGCGTGCCGATATGAAAACCGTGGAGAGCATTTATCGGCAAAAACGGTATTTTACGGACGACCTTGTGCCGCAGGAGGGCGGGTATTTCAGTTCCTGTGTGACTTCATTCACGCCGAAAGAAATGGAAGCAATGCGCCGCGCGCCGAGCGCCGAAGCGGTACTCGATACCGTTGCCGCAACCCGCTACGGCAAATACTTGTTGCGGGATGACAGCATTATCGAACGCAAAACGCAGTTGATTATGCTGCGGATGAATGAAAAAAATATGCGTTACTCCACTTGCCCGCAACTGGTGATGCTCAGTTTTATCGGCATTGCCGAAAATGAGGCACGCAATGTGACGCATATTATTGAGGGCATTCGTTACGGCTTGCCGCCCGAAGAAATCTTAACCCATTTGATACAAATCGACAAAACATAAACGAGTCGGAAAGGAGATGACGCAAAAATGGCTGTTGAAAAAATGAAACTGATGAAAATCAGCGGCAGTTTGGAGCAACTTTCCGCGTTGTGCGAAAAAATTTGCGCTTTGGCGTGCTTTGAGCCCGACAGCGCATCGAAATATATTTCGGCGTCGATGGGATTTGTCCCGTTTGTGGAGGAAAATCCGTATATGAGCACGCTTTCGCAACTGCGTGAAATCGGCAGAGCCGCCGGCTTTTCGTTGGAACTTTGTGAAACCGCACCGGATGCCGCCTTTTCGGGTGTAGACGAAGCATATCTTTCGTCTGTGCAAAAAAAGGTTTCGGATTTATACGCCGAAAAAACCGCTTTGCTTGAACAAAAAGCGGTGTGTGAGGCGGGCATTGAGAAATATGCGCACTTTCAGGGTATGGAAGTGGACCTCGACCAACTGACGCAATGCGAATTTGTCAAAGCGCGGTTCGGGCATTTGCCGAAGGAGAGTTACAAAAAACTCCAAACCGTGTTTCACGACAATCCCTATGTCTTTTTCCACCCTTGCTCGGAGGACAAGACCGATTATTGGGGCGTGTATTTTGCCCCTGCCGATATGGTCAATGAAATTGACGGTATTTTTGCATTTTTGCTGTTTGAACCGTTTGAAGTGCCCGGTGCCGCAGGTACGGTGAACGAGGTTGTGGAGGAATTTCGCCACAGCATTGATATCATCACCGCCCAACTGGAAGACTGCGACCGAGAATTGCAGACGCTTTGGGAAACGGAAAAAACACGCTGTAATCATATATATACGTATTTGGTGCGGCAGAGCGCCGTGTATGCGCTTCGCAATTTTGCCTTGCACAATGACAAGTATTTTATGTTGGTCGGCTATGTGCCCACCGCAGACGAAAAACGGTTTTGTGAAGCCGTCAAGTCTGTAAACGGGATTTCGTTGGAGTCGGAAAAGCCGCCTGAGGACGAAAAAATCAGTGTGCCGGTCAAACTGAAATCGGGATTTCGCCCCTTACGCTTTTTGGTCGAGCCGTATAAATATTATGTCGATATGTACGGCACACCGGCGTATTCCGATATTGACATCACCCCGTTTGTCGCGATTACCTACACCATTCTGTTCGGTATGATGTTCGGCGACCTCGGGCAGGGCGCAGTATTGGCGCTTGTCGGGTTTTTGATGTGGAAACTCAAAAAAATGGACCTCGGCAAAATCCTCATTCCCTGCGGCATTGCCTCTATGTGCTTCGGCTTTTTGTTCGGCAGTGTGTTCGGGTATGAAGAAATGCTCGACCCCGTGTACCACGCGCTCGGGTGGCGCGGCAAACCGATGTCGGTGATGGACAGCATCAACACGGTTCTGCTTATCGCCATTGCGATAGGCGTCGGGCTGATGGTGGCGGCAATGCTTTTGAATATTTACGCTTGTTTGAAACGCAAAAAATTCGGTGAAGCGCTGTTCAGCCAAAACGGTTTGGTTGGGCTGCTCTTGTACCTTGCGGGGTGCAATCTTGCTTCGGGCTTTATGGGCGGCCCCGCACCGCTTTCGAATTCTGCGGCGGGCGTCATTTTGGCGGTTTGCGCGGTGCTTTTGATGTTCAAGGAAATCCCCATCGGGATGATCGACAAGCACCCGAACTGGAAACCCGAAAGCATTTTTGACTTTGTTTTGCAAAACCTGTTCGAATTGCTCGAATATATTCTTTCGTATCTTTCCAACACCGTTTCGTTTTTGCGCGTCGGCGCGTTTGTACTTGTGCATGCGGGTATGATGATGGTGGTGTTCTCCCTCGCGGGCGAAAACGAAAACCTGTTTGTCATTATTCTCGGCAACATTTTGGTCATCGCACTGGAAGGGCTTTTAACAGGCATTCAGGCATTGCGTTTGGAATATTACGAAATGTTCAGTCGGTTTTATGTGGGCGGCGGCAAGGCGTTTGCCCCCGCGGCACTGCACGATACACAACCCAATTCATAAAAATTTTGGAGGAAACTGTTATGACTACCGTATTGTATCTTTTGTTGATTTTGGCGCCGTTTGCTTTGCTTTGCACAGCATTTTCCGTGGTGAAAAAGAAAAGCGAGGGCAAACCGCTGAAAAAGGCGTTTTCCGTGAATCTCGCCACTTTTGCCGTGCTCGCGGTGTTGATGTCTGTCCTTTGTTTCAGCGCTTTTGCGGCGAATGACGAAGCGGCAGAACCGCAACAGACGCAGACCGAGGAAACCGCACAGACCGCAGAAGCAAGCGGCAATTCCAAAGGTATGGGACTTTTGGCGGCAGGTTTGGTTACCGGCCTTGCAGGTATCGGCGGCGGTATCGCCGTGGCGGCAGGCGCACCGGCGGCAATCTCCGCAACGGCGGAAAACCCGAAATCCTTCGGTAAATCCATCATTTTCGTTGCGCTCGGCGAGTCTATCGCTTTGTACGGCGTGGTTATCTCCATTTTGATTCTCAATAAGGTCTGATTGTATGAAATTTTTTCTCATCAGCGACAATGTGGATTCCCAAATCGGTATGCGCCTTGCAGGTGTGGAGGGCGTGCGCGTGCGGGATGCACAGGCGGCGGCAGCGGCGGTTGCCACCGCGCGCGCGGACAGTGAAATCGGTATTTTGCTTATGACGCCGAAAGTTGCGGCACTGTGCCCCGAGGCAGTCAGCGAATTACAGCAGAGTAACCGACCGCTGTTGGTGATTATTCCCGATGCAGACGGAAACGGCGCGACGGGGGATACCGTTACGCGGTACATCCGTGACGCCGTCGGCGTAAAAATCTAAGTTGTGAGGTAACTGCAAATGGATGCAACCGCAAAAAATACAGAGGCGTTTTTGCAATCAATCCGAACCCTTGCGGCGGCAGAGTGTGCACGCATCGACGGGGAAACCGAACGCATTCGTGCAGAACGCTTGAAAACGATGCAAACCGAGGCGCGCAAGCACTATAAAGCATATATGGAATACGAAGTCGCGCGCATTCGCGCCGACGCAAACCGTGAAATTTCGAAGAAAGGCGAGGACTCGCGGCGCACACTTGCCGCATTGCGCACCTCGCTTTACGAAAAAGTGTTCGCACGCGCCGAAGAACAGGTGGAAGCCTATACAAAAACCGATGCGTACCGCGAAAAATTGCTTGACAGTGTGCGTGAAATTGCCGCGCTGTTTGCAGGCGGCGACATTCAACTGCTTATCGCCCCGCGTGACGCGGACAAAACCGCCGAAATCGAAACGGCATTCGGCGCACCGTGTACCGTCACGGTGACAGAGGAAATCGTACTCGGCGGCGTAAAAGCGATAGACCGCAAAACGCACCGCCTTGCCGACAATACATTGGATACCGCATTGGAAGCGCAAAAAGCGTGGTTCCTTGAAAATTCCGGACTTTCCGTTGAGGAGTGATGACTGTGTCTGTCAATCAAATATACGGCATCAACGGACCCGTTGTCACCATCAAAGGGGAAACGGATCTCGAAATGCTCGAAACCGTTTATGTCGGCAACAATCGCTTAATCGGTGAAGTGATCGGCTTAAATAAAGATTTTACCACCGTACAGGTGTATGAAGAAACCGCCGGGCTTACGGTCGGCGAGCCGATTTATTCGACAGGTGCGCCGATGTGCGTTACCTTAGGCCCCGGGCTTCTCGGCAATATTTTTGACGGCATTCAGCGCCCACTGCCTGCCCTTCAAGCAGAATTCGGGGCGTTTATCGGGCGCGGCGCGCAGTTTTCGGCGCTGAACACCGAAAAGAAATACGATGTCACCGTACAAGTCAAGGTGGGCGACCGTGTTTCGGGCGGCGATGTGTTTGCCGTTTGCCCCGAAACCTCTACGATTACACACAAAGCGATGGTGCCGCCCGCACTTTCGGGTGAAATTGTTTCGGCGAATCCCGACGGGCAATATACCGTGGAAGAGCCGATTGCCGTTTTAAAAACGGATAAGGGAAAAACGGTAGAATTGACACTTGCGCAAAAATGGCCGATTCGCACCCCCAGACCGACAAAAAAGCGTCTGCCTGCAAACAAGCCGCTTGTTACGGGGCAACGCATTATTGATACCGTGTTCCCCATTGCCAAAGGCGGTGCGGCGGCAATACCCGGGGGATTCGGTACAGGGAAAACGATGACGCAACACCAACTTGCCAAATGGTGCGACGCGGATATTATCATTTATGTCGGCTGCGGCGAGCGCGGCAACGAAATGACGCAGGTTTTGGAGGAGTTTTCAGAACTGGTTGACCCGCGTACGGGGAAAAATCTTTTGGAACGCACCGTTTTAATTGCCAACACCTCGAATATGCCTGTGGCGGCGCGTGAAGCGTCGATTTATACAGGCATTACGCTTGCGGAATACTACCGTGATATGGGCTATCACACCGCATTGATGGCGGACTCGACTTCCCGTTGGGCAGAGGCATTGCGTGAAATTTCGGGCAGACTCGAAGAAATGCCCGCTGACGAGGGCTTTCCCGCATATTTGCCCTCGCGCCTTTCCGAATTTTACGAGCGTTCAGGCTATGTGGAAAATTTAAACGGCACAGAAGGGTCTGTCACTTTAATCGGTGCGGTTTCGCCGCAGGGTTCTGATTTTTCCGAGCCTGTCACGCAGAATACAAAGCGGTTTACCCGCTGTTTTTGGGCGCTCGACAAATCTTTGGCGTACGCGCGCCATTATCCCGCAATCAACTGGAACCTTTCATACAGCGAGTATTTGGGCGACCTTGCGAATTGGTACCGCGACAATGTTGCACCTGATTTTATGAAATACCGTGAGGAACTTTGCGCCCTGCTTGCCGAGGAAAACTCCTTAATGGAAATCGTCAAGTTAATCGGCGCAGATGTACTGCCCGATGACCAAAAACTGATTATTGAAATCGCGCGCGTCATTCGCGTGGGCTTTTTACAGCAAAATGCATTCCATAAAGACGATACCTTTGTGCCGCTTGAAAAGCAGTATAAAATGATGTATGTGATTTTGCATTTGTATCACCGTGCGCGGGAAGTGGTTGCGCGGCAAATTCCGATTTCCAAACTGCTTGCAACCGGCCTTTTCGACAAACTGATTAAAATGAAATACGATATTCCGAATCACAATCTTTCGCGGTTAGATGCATACAGCAAAGAAATCGACACCGTAATGGACGGCTTGTTGCGATAAGGGGGCGTGCGAAGTGGTACTGAAACATTTAAAATTGAACAGTGTAAACGGTTCGCTCGCCACCTTAAACGGCGTTACGGACGCCGCCAATGAGGAAATCGTGCAAATGCACTTGGAGGACGGCACTTCGCGCACGGGGCGTGTGGTGAAAATCGACGGCGACGAGGTCGCGGTGCAGGTGTTTGAGGGCACGCGCGGAATGTCGATGTCGAATACCGAAACCGTGTTTACGGGCAAACCGATGGAAATTGCGCTTTCTCCCGAAATTTTGGGGCGCGTGTTTGACGGTCTGGGCAGACCGATTGACGGCTTGGGCGATGTGTACCCCGTGGAAAAGCGCGATGTCAACGGCGCGCCGATAAACCCCGTGTCGCGCGAATATCCGCGCAACTTTATTCAAACGGGCATTTCTTCGATTGACGCGCTCGCCACCTTAATCCGCGGGCAAAAATTGCCGATTTTTTCGGGTTCGGGTATGCAGCACAACGAACTTGCCGTGCAGATTGTGCGCCAGTCCACGCTTTCGGACGGCGACGATTTCGCGGTGGTGTTTGCGGCAATGGGGGTAAAAAACGATGTCGCGCAGTATTTCCGCACCTCGTTTGAAGAAGCGAATGTTATGAACCGCGTGGTGATGCTTCTGAACCTCGCCAACGACCCGATTGTCGAGCGTATTATGACGCCGAAATGTGCGCTGACGATTGCCGAATATTTGGCGTTTACCTTACACAAACACATTTTGGTGATTTTAACCGATATGACTTCCTACGCCGAGGCGTTGCGGGAGTTTTCCGGCTCGAAAGGCGAAATCCCCGGCAGAAAGGGGTTCCCCGGCTATTTGTACTCGGATTTGGCATCTTTGTATGAGCGCGCGGGTATGATTAAAGGCGTGGAAGGGTCGGTTACGCAAATTCCGATTTTAACGATGCCCAATGATGATATTACCCACCCCATTCCCGACCTTACGGGCTACATTACCGAGGGGCAAATCGTGTTGAGCCGTGACCTCGGCGCAAAGGGCATTTACCCGCCTGTTGATGTGTTACCGTCGCTGTCGCGCTTGATGAAAGACGGTATCGGCGCAGGATTTACGCGCGAGGACCATTCCGCGCTTGCCAACCAGTTGCTTGCGACCTATTCCAAGGTGCAGGACGCAAAGGCGCTCGCGTCGGTTATCGGTGAAGACGAACTTTCCGAAGAAGATAAACTGTTGATGGCGTTTGGGCGCGCGTTTGAAGCGAAATTTTTAAACCAAAGTTTCACCGAAAACCGCACCATCGAGCAAACGCTTGACCTCGGCTGGTCATTGCTGTCTATGTTGCCGCGCAAAATGCTTGACCGTGTGGACGATTCGATTTTGGACGCGCATTACGCGGGCGAACAATAAAAATCAAAAATTTTGATGGGAGGTGAACGGTTTGGCGCAGGTTTTTCCGACAAAAGCCAATTTAATGGCAACGCAAA
>CAMGGF010000034.1 GCA_946055445.1 uncultured Ruminococcus sp.
AGAGGCGGGCTCGTGTTTCCGCCCGATGATGGATTTGTTTTTGATGGAAAAAGCCTATGAGAATACGCTGGACTTTGCTTACATTGACAAGCAGTTTTCCGAAATCGGCATTGCGGAATTTGCAAACAATGTGCGGCGGCTTTCAAAGGCGATGTTCGGCGGCGCGGTGTGCGATGACACCCTTTTACGAATGGAAAACTATATCGTATTCGGCCCGCCTGTCAAAAATGCGGCAGCGGCTTCCAAGGCGGCTACCTCGCAAAAATCAAAAGCACGACGCATTTTTGAAACGCTGTTTCCACGGTATCGCCATATGGCGCTGAAATACCCGATTCTGAAAAAACTGCCTGTTTTCCTGCCGATTTTTTGGCTGATTCGGATTTTTCAGTACACATTTACAAAAGATAAACGCCTGATTGCAAAGCGCGAGCAAATTAAAAATGCAGACCGAAAAAGTGCAGATACAATGGAAGAGATTTTTAAAAAATCCGGTTTATAAGTGTAAGGCAAAAAATTACGCCGCGGCGCAGTTCCGCGGCGTTTTTTATTATGCAAAATCAGAACTTGCGCCAAACCATTTTATCGACCACCCCCGTATAGGACTGAATGAGTTTGACGACCTTTGACGATACATTTTCGTCGATATAATCGGGTACGGGAATGCCGTAATCCCCGTTTCTGTTCATTTCCACAGCCGTATCAATCGCTTGCAAAAGCGATTTCTCATCAATCCCCGCCAGCACAAAGCAGGCTTTGTCGAGCGCTTCGGGGCGCTCTGTGGAGGTACGAATACAGACTGCCGGGAAAGGCTTTCCGATGCTTGTAAAATACGAACTTTCCTCCGGCAAGGTGCCTGAATCCGACACCACGGCAAAGGCGTTCATTTGCAGACAGTTGTAATCGTGAAAGCCCAAGGGCTCGTGCTGAATCACGCGGCTGTCAAGCCTAAATCCGCTTTCTGCAAGGCGCTTTTTGCTACGCGGGTGGCAAGAATAGAGTATGGGCATATCGTATTTTGCCGCCGTTTTGTTAATGGCGGTAAACAGGGAAAGGAAATTCTGTTCCGTGTCGATATTTTCCTCACGGTGGGCGGAAAGCAGAATATATTTGCCTTTTTCGAGCCCCAAACGCGCGTGAATATCGGATTTTTCGATTTCCGCCAAATTGTTATGCAGTACCTCTGCCATCGGAGAGCCCGTCACATAAGTACGCTCTTTCGGCAAACCGCAATCGGCAAGATAGCGACGCGCGTGCTCGGAATACGCCAGATTCACATCGGAGATAATATCCACAATGCGGCGGTTGGTTTCCTCCGGTAAACACTCGTCTTTACAGCGATTGCCTGCTTCCATATGGAAAATCGGAATGTGAAGTCTTTTGGCAGGAATCGCCGACAGGCAGGAGTTTGTGTCGCCCAAAATGAGCATCGCGTCCGGTTTAATCTGCGTCATCAGTTTGTATGAACAGTTAATGATATTGCCTACCGTTGCGCCGAGGTCATCGCCGACGGCGTCCATATAGACCTCCGGTTCTTTCAGTTTTAAATCCTTAAAGAACACGCCGTTGAGGTTGTAATCGTAATTTTGTCCTGTGTGCGCCAAAATACAGTCAAAATAGGTACGGCATTTGTTGATAACCGCCGCCAAACGAATGATTTCAGGGCGAGTGCCCACGATAATCAACAGTTTTAACTTGCCGTTGTTTTGAAACTGCACATCACTGTAATCTGTTCGAATGCCCATTATATATCAACCTGCTTTCTTTTTTGCGCGGCTGTTCTTACAGCACGCACAATCAAAAATATCAACATAAACAAAGTCAGCGCAACTGCACCGCCGCTGAAATCCAACAGGACATCTTGCACACGCGGGCCGCGCCCTGAAAGAATTTGTATGGATTCATCGGCAACTGCCGTACACAGCACCAAAGACAAAACATTCCAAACATTTTGCAAATTCCGTTTTTGCAAAAATAGGAAAAACAGTAAAGAAAACTCTGTGCCCAGTACAAAAAACTCCACCGCGTGTGCCGCTTTGCGAATATGGTTCACAAAAGAAGTCCAACTGTCCAAAGACGCCCCACCGTTTGGCGCAACAGAAACAATCGTTTCCGCTACGCTCGCCGAGGCTTTTTGGGATTCCGGCACAGGTTGCGCAGAATTATAGAAAATAAATGCGACGGTCAGGACTATACACACAAGAAAAATCCCGATACCGATTTTTCGTTTCATCTTGTTACACTTCCAAAAAATATGTATCCGGCTTTTCGGGGTTAAAGCATTCGTTGCACCACATAAAAGTGACCATATCCGTGTCGCCGAGGTTTTCAATGTTGTGGGTATAGCCTACGGGAATGTCCACAACCTCTAATTTTTCGCCCGAAACGAAGTATTCAAGCACTGCATCGCTGTCAATCTTTCGGAAGCGGATAACGCCCCTACCGCTGACAACGAGGAATTTCTCGTTTTTCGTGTGATGCCAGTGTTGCCCTTTTGTAATGCCGGGTTTTGAAATATTCACCGAAAACTGACCGTTGTTTGCGGTTCTCAAAATCTCGGTAAACGAGCCTCTGTCGTCTATGTTCATTTTCAGCGGATACGAGAATTTATCCGTCGGCAAATACGAAAGATAGGTGCTGTATAACTTCTTGGAAAAACTGCCGTCCGTCATATCGGGTACTTGCTTGGTTTCGCGGCTTTCTTTGAAAGAATACAGTAAATCCGCAATTTCGCCCAGCGTGATTTTATGCTCTGTCGGCACGCGGCAAAATGCACCGTCACGGGTTTCTTTCCCCAAAAGGGCAGAAAGCATTTCCTGCACCAAATCGTCAATATATACGAGCGTCATTTCGTGGCTTCTGTCATTGACGGTTATGGGCAAATCGTGCGCGATATTGTGGCAAAAGGTTGCCACGGCGCTATTGTAATTCGGACGGCACCATTTGCCAAACAAGTTGGGAAAACGGTAGACAAGCACTTTCGCGCCCGTTTCTTCGGCATAACGGAAGAACAAATCCTCCCCTGCTTTTTTGCTTTTGCCATATGGGTTATCCAGCACCGCCTGCGTGGAAGAAGAAAGCATCACGGGACAAGTATTGCCGTGCTTTTTCAATATATCTAACAATTCCGAGGCAAAGCCGAAATTCCCCGCGGCAAATTCCGCTTCGTTTTGCGGACGGTTGACGCCTGCAAGATTAAAAACGAAATCGCAATCCGCACAAAAGGCGTCTAATAAAGATTTTTCCGTATCAATATCAAATACACAAATTTCAAGGTCGGCGGGTAAGGCGGTGGTTTTGTCCTTGCCGTCTTTTATATTTTGCAAAGCGGCAACCAAATTTTTGCCCACAAAGCCTTTCGCGCCGGTCACAAGAATTTTCATATTATTTCTCCCAGTTTGCAAGTTCCTCTTGAATATAGGAAAGCGTCAACAGTTTTTCCTTCACCTGTTCCACAGTCATCAGTTGTGTATTGTTGGAGTCAAATTCCGTCAAAGTATTCCGCGTGGCATCGCCTTCGTTAAAGTATTTATCGTAATTCAAAGAACGCTTGTCCGCAGGCACACGGTAGAAATTCCCCATATCCACAGCACCCGCGCATTCCTCATTGGTCAGCAATGTTTCGTATACTTTTTCACCGTGACGAATACCGATAACCTGCACTTCGGTTTCGGGAGCAAACAGTTCTTTCACCGCTTCGGCAAGCACACCGATTGTGCAGGAAGGTGCTTTCTGTACCAAAATGTCACCGCTTTCGCCGTTTTCGAACGCAAACAGTACCAAATCCACTGCTTCCTCTAAACTCATTACAAAACGGGTCATTTGCGGGTCAGTCACAGTAATCGGTTTGCCCGCTTTGATTTGGTCAATCCACAGCGGCACCACAGAACCGCGTGAGCACAATACATTACCGTACCGCGTACAACAAATTTTGGTTTTTTTAGGCGATACGGTTCTGGACTTCGCCACGACAACCTTTTCCATCATCGCCTTGGAAGTCCCCATAGCGTTGACGGGGTATGCCGCCTTGTCGGTAGACAGGCAAATGACACACTTTACCCCCTCTTCAATCGCGGCGGTGAGCACATTATCCGTACCCAGCACATTGGTTTTCACCGCTTCCACAGGGAAAAACTCACAGGACGGAACCTGCTTTAATGCGGCGGCATGAAAAATGTAATCTACACCGTGCATAGCGTTTTTTACAGACTGCATATCCCGCACATCGCCGATGTAAAATTTCACTTTATCTGCCATTTCGGGATATTTTTGCTGAAATGCATGACGCATATCGTCCTGTTTTTTCTCATCACGCGAAAACACACGGATTTCACCGATATCCGTTTGGATGAAGCGGTTTAACACCACATTTCCGAAAGAACCCGTACCGCCTGTAATCAAAAGCGTTTTGTTTGTAAACATATTGTATCACCTTTCATCGTTTAACTTTTTGTATTATTTTTTGCAACGGTTGTTTTATCAGTGCCTTTTCGTATGTATTCATACCAAACAGCCACATAAGGCCTGCATACACCAAAGTCATACAGCCGCAGTTCAACACCAAACCAATCCAACCGAAACGCGCAAAATTTGCCGTTTTCAGAAGAACCCCGCAAGCAGCAGACAGCACCAAACAGGGCAATGTACCGTGCAACATTCCGCGGAACAAAACGGTCAATCGAATGCCGATTTGCGTTTTATACATCAAATTCATTAAAACGGTTTCGCATAAAAACAGGGCAATAAACGAACCGATTACGGCGCCCTTTAACGGGTCCCATTGAATCAGCCAAATGGTCAGCCCGATATTTAACACGGCGGAGACCACTTGCAGAATGGCGGGTAACTTGTGTTTTGCCATCGCTTGCAACAATTGATACCCAACACCCTCGGCATAGGAAAACAGCGTGGGGAACAATAACACCGCCGCAACAAAATATGCCGCCGCATTTTCCTCCCCTGCCCACAAGCGCACAAAATCCTGCCCGAACACGAGGAATACCGCATACACAGCCGCCAGCGCCATAAATACAATACGGCTGACTCGCACCATTTCCTTTTCGTAGTCTTCCCGTTTGGCGCCGCTTTCGACAAGCCGCACAAGACCGGGCATTAAAACACTCGTAAAATGCGAACCGACCGTTTTAAAATACTGCAAAATCTGGGCGCCGATTCCGTAAATCCCGATGATAACCGCCGCGCCTTTTGCGAAAATACCGAGCAGAATTTGGTCAGACATCGCATTGATTTGGCTGGCAATTAACTGCAACAGAATAAACGAAGAATAAGCCGCCACCTCTTTGACAAAGGCGAAAGAAATATTCTTAAACCGAGGCGAAATTTTCAGTTTGAACAACACATACAGCACATATATCGCACGCTGTACGACGTTGACAACAAACTGCACAATGACCACGCCGAGACTGCCCATACCGAGCAGTAGCGCGCCGAAGGAAGCGCACATTTTCAAAAGCGTAATCAAAATGGATGCGCCTTTTGAAACATTGAACCGTTCAAATGCAATCAGCGTGTTAAAGAAACCGGAGGTTGCCAAAGTCACCGCCGCGTTACACATAGTCACACTGAACAGTTTTTCGGCAAGCACCACTTCGTCCGGGCTGAGCCCTTTAGCAAACACCTGCGGAAAAGCCAACAGTATAACGCCGCCAATCAGCAGTGCCGCCAAAGCAATTAGCCCGTAATAGATGGTGGTTACGCCCAAAAATCGGCGTTGCGCGGGTTTATCCCCGTCGGCACGGTATTTGGACATATAGCGTATTACCGAACCGCCTACGCCGAGGTCCAAAAGCACCAAATATGAAGTGATCGAAAACACTAACTGATATACACCGTATTCCGCCTGCCCAAGGCTACGGATTAAAAAAGGTGTAAACAGCAAGGTCGAGCATATTTCAACAAGCATCAGCCCGTATGAGTAAATTACGCCGATTCTTCTGTTCATAGAAATCTGTTAATCTCCCAAAACGCTTTTTTTAAAACACTTACCTTTTAGGAAAAAGAAAATGTCAAAACATTATAAACATATACAATCAAATAGCCGAAATACGCAAGGCTTTCCATAACAATCAGCACAAACATGCTTTGTCTGTAAGGCCGGTTCATATTGCGAAGTTTTGTCACCAAAGCCAAAAGTATCGGCGCCGTTAAAATTAAAATAAAGTAAGTTGTTCGCAGTAAAAATTGATAATTGTCCGCAAAAGTAAATGCCGTGAGAATCATATACAGACAAAATACAGCCAGGTCACGCGCTCGTCCGATGTGCAGTCGCTTACAATCACCATTGGCCTCCCCCACACTGTGGGGTACCATTTTATTGTGAACAGCCACACAACACCATAACATCAACACACAAAGGAGCGTGAAGAATATCAAATGGCAGAGTGAACCCAAAAATTGCCATATACCGAAAACATCATAATCCATATAGCCTTGCGCCTTGTCGCTCATCGTGCCTAAAAGCACCGAGGACGAGCCGCCGAAACGGATAATCATACTGTATCCCACCCGTAACAGTATGGGCAACATCAGCATTGAAATCGCCATAAACAGGCCTTTCAGTTTACGGGTAACAGCAAAATACAACCGTATCAAAACAAACACCAACATTGCGTAATGCACATAGCAAAGTGCAATATATACAATCCAACAAAGCCAACGGTGCTGTTTCTCCACTATATCCACATACAGGAAAAATGCCATTACAGCAAAGCAAATATAAATTCGGACAACATCGATTACATAGCACAAATTGAAGTTCAATAAAAAGAAAACCAAAGCGAGCGTCATATCCGCGTGTTTCGCACCGAAATCTTTTTTCGCCTTATACAAAAGCGCAATGGAAAATCCGTATGTCAAAAGCACCGTAATCATCGGTAAAAACCGATTGTCATCCACAAGAGAAGCGGCATAGATAAATACCGCCGCCAACGGATTTGAACCGGTATCATTTTTCAAAACCCAACGCCAACCTACATCCCGATACAATTCCATTACATTGATATATCGGTACAAATCCATATTTTTGGTTGGCACAACAAAGAAGGCAAGCGCACCGAATGCACACACCGTTGCTGCCAAACATATTCTATTGTGTTTTCTTCCGAAGACCAAATTTAATAAAATGACTCCGGCAAAAAGCAACAGTATGTATTGCATATCTTCACCTCTTTTCGCAAGTACCGTTACATTTCAATAGCAGACACAAATGCTTGCATATTGATTTTCGAATCGTAATTTTTTTCCCAAAAGGCGTATGTCCGTTCACGCAGTTCACATTTTTCTCGGTAGGTTAGTTGTGTATAGCGGCAAATTGTGTTGTGGATTTCTTGCACAGAAGCCTCCGCGGACATTAAAAATCCGTTTTGCCCGTCACACAAAATTTCGGACACGCCGCCCACATTTGTTCCGATAACCGGGATTCCGAAGGACATACTTTCCATCATTGTAACGGGAATCCCCTCGGAAGCGGACACATTTAACAGAAAATCGAACTGTGTTTCAGAAATATATCGCATCGCATCGGCATTCTCCATTGCGCCGAGAAAACAGTAAGTCACATTTTCTTTTTCCGACAACAGTTCTTTTGCCGTTTGCAAAACCGCTTCGCGCTCTGTACCGTCACCGATATGCGTCCACTGAATCGTTACACTCGGTTCAAATGTTGCAAGGGTTTCCGCGATTTTTTCCACCCGCTTTACAGGCGACAAATACGAAAAACTCAAAATCGATATCGTATTTTTCTCTTGAAACGGGGAACGGGTATTTTGCCGCGGCACACCCAAGCGAAAAACACGGACAGGTACGCTCGGCGTGAAATTTTCTTCGAAATAGGTTTTCCCGTCCTCGCTGATACAGGCAAGCAAGTCGGTTTTTTGATTGGAAATTGCCTTCATCGGCAAATACCAGTTGTTGTCCGCACGCAGATACAAATCTGCACGGTGCGCACGGGAAACCAATTTTTGCCCTTCGCGTTTCACCATAGACGCAGACAGCACAGAATAGTCATTCCAATAGGTATACCAAACGGTGTTTGCCAATTGCGCCACAGGCAATTTTCGCAAATAGGAAGCAAAATGCAAGGCACGCATAGAATACTTCAACATTTTCTTGCATTTAAACAGGCTAAACTCCCGTTTTTTTAACAGTTGCGCCGTTTCGCGATATATTGACGGCGAAAAAATCGTTTTCACCAATAATTTTACGGCTGCATAGTTTTTCTTCGCATCGTATCTGTAAATCTGCACGCCGTCGGGCAGTTCGGTTGTTTGCTCGTCCTTACTGTTTCTGGACACAACCGTAACCTGAAAATGTTTTACGAGTTCCGCGATTTCAGGGCGGATAAAACTTGCCTCTGCCATGCCAAACGGAAACGAGTTTGTACTCAGTATTAAATTTTTCATCAAACCTTCCCCTTTCCGCGCCTGTTTTATCCGCATTTGATTTTTTGAAGCACTTTTTTCACCGTGCCCGTAAGCAACGATTTTTCATAGTCATTAAAGCTGAAAAACCACATAAACAGCAAGAAAAATGCCACTAAAACAACGCCGTTTACGCCGAAACGCAGGAAGCGGTTTTGCATGGGATTAAAATACTCACAAACGAGCCCGACAGTAAGCGTCAAAAGTAACCCCGGCGAAAGTTTTACAAAGGTTTCTTTGCCGAAACGCACCATATCCAACCCTAATTTTTTCTTGTATATAACAGCCATTAAAACTGTGCGGACAGTATAGGCAATAAAAATGGAAAGGGACGCACCGATTGCCCCAAAAAAGCGGGAAAGTACCAACGAGCAAAGCACATTAACGGCACCCATTGCCATAAATACATACGCCTGTAATTTTACTTTGTTTTCCACAATCAGCGTTGTGTTGCCGATTTGCATCGGTAGGTAGAAAATACTTGGAATAATCAAAAGCACCGCACACCAATAACTTTCCACAAAATCCGGTTTATTCCAGATATCCACAACAAAAGATTTGCCCAGCGCGATAAAGCCAACCGAAATCAACCCTACAATCATCAGTTGTATTCTGCCGATTTTAATCATCAGAGGCATCAATTCTTCGTCTTTTTTTCCGCTGACAATAATTTTAGAAATACGCGGCATAAACATACCGTTAATCGCCGTTGCAAAGGTATACACATACCCCTCAATAGTTTGCGCCAAGCCGAATACGGCGCAACCGACAGCACCCGTTGCAGAAACTGCCGCAATAATGGACGGCGTAATATTAAAAATCAAACGCTGCATAATACTGCCGACGGTTGTCCACATAGAAAACCCGAAAATTTCTTTCAAAAGTCCCTTGTCACGGAATTTGAAATTTACCTTCACCTGTGTTTTCTGATGTATAATCAGCAGTTTTACCACAATCGTTAGAAGCCCGGCAATCGCATTCACGGTCACTAGGGCATACACGCCGTATCCCAACAGTAACGCCGCTACCATAGCGACAATAATGAATACCTTGTGAAACAAATCCGCAAGTTTCAACCCGACAAACCGTTCATATGCCGTCATAATGCCGTTTAAGTTGGTAAACGGGAACGAAATCACACTGAACAAACCGACAATAATATACAGAACGCGGAAAGTATCCAGTTCCCCGCTTGAAAGATTGTCATAAATCGTATTGATGAAAAAACTGACAGCCACCAATATGCCGAGAATTGCGGCGTCTATTAAGAAATACAGTTTATATACAAGTCCGAGAAAATTGTTGACCGCAGTTTGGTTGCCTTCGGCACGGTACCGCGACACATACCGCGAAACCGCCGCGCCCATACCGAAATCCATTACAAACATTGTAATTAACGAGGTTGCAAGCGTA
>CAMGGF010000035.1 GCA_946055445.1 uncultured Ruminococcus sp.
GACGGCTTACACATTGATTTGAACAAAGTCCCGAAAAAATACGAGGGCTTGGACGGCACGGAACTCGCGATTTCCGAATCGCAGGAGCGTATGGCAGTTGTACTCGCCCCCGAAGATGTGGACGCATTCTGTGCGCTTGCGGCAGAGGAAAATCTCGAATCCACCGTGGTGGCAACAGTGGTCTCTGAACCCAGACTTACGATGGAATGGAACGGCAAAACGATTGTCGATATTTCCCGCGAATTCTTAAACTCCAACGGTGCGGAAAAGCACACCCGCATTGCGGTTTCCGCTTTCCCGACCGTTGCAAGACAAGTCGAGGGCAAAACCAATGCAGACAAATTCCGCGCACTCGCCTCCGATTTGAATATCTGCTCGAAACGCGGCCTTGCGGAACGCTTTGACTCGACCATCGGCGCGAACACGGTGTTGATGCCGTTCGGCGGCAAATATCAGTTGACGCCCGCGCAAAGTATGGCGGCGAAAATCCCCGTATTGCACGGCGACACCAAAACCTGCTCCGTGATGGCGTGGGGCTACAACCCCTTTATCACCGAGAAAAACCAATACCTCGGTGCGTATCTTGCAGTGGTGGAATCGGTTTCCAAACTGATTGCCACAGGCGCAGACCTTGACACCTGCTACCTCACTTTCCAAGAATATTTTGAGCGTATGACCGAGGACGCGTCCCGTTGGGGCAAACCTGCAGCGGCGCTGTTGGGCGCGTTGACCGCGCAGTTGGAATTGGGGATTGCCTCGATCGGCGGCAAGGACTCGATGAGCGGTACATTTGAAGATATTGATGTGCCCCCGACGCTGGTTTCCTTTGCGGTGTCCGTCTGCAACAGCGACAACATCATTTCCCCTGAATTCAAACTTCCCGGCTCGAAGGTCTACTACCTTGCGCCGAAGAAAAATGCCGACGGCACATTGGACACCGAAAGCCTGCTTTCCGTTTACAAAACCGTGTTGGATTTAATTGCGCAAAAGAAAGTGCTTTCTGCCTTTACCCCCACCTACGGCGGCATTGCCGAGGGCTTGATGAAAGCCGCATTCGGCAATCATATCGGCTTCAAACTTGACTGCGCATTCGCGCAAGACACTTTGTATGCTTACGATTACGGCGCGTTTGTGTTTGAGGCGGCAGAGGAATTGGAAGGCTTCACGCTTTTGGGCGAAACCACCTATGACTATGCGCTGAAAATCGGCATTGAAACAATTGATTTGCAGGAAATCTGCGACATTTACGAAAACAAACTCGAAAGCGTATTCGCTTGCAACATCGAAACGGACAAAACCCCGATAGCGCCGCTTCAATACAAAGCCGAGACCCGCGTTGCGCCGAAAATCGGCGTTGCGCGCCCGAAAGTGCTTATCCCCGTATTCCCCGGCACAAACTGCGAATATGACACCGCCCGCGCGCTCACCCGTGCGGGGGCTGACCCGAAAATTATGGTCATTCGCAACCTGTCGGCAAAGGATATTGCAGACAGCGTAGCCGCATTCGCAAAAGAACTTGCCGACGCGCAAATTGTGTTTATCCCCGGTGGATTCTCCGGCGGTGATGAGCCCGACGGCAGCGGCAAATTCATCACGGCGTTCTTCCGCAACCCCGCAATCAAGGAAGAGGTCCACAAGTTGTTGAAACAGCGGGACGGCTTAATGGCAGGTATCTGCAACGGCTTCCAGGCGCTGATTAAATTGGGCCTTGTGCCCTACGGCGAGATTATTGAGGCAAACGCCGACACACCGACCTTAACCTTTAACACGATTGGTAGACACCAATCCCGCCTTGTGAACACCCGCGTCGCGTCGAACAAATCCCCGTGGCTTGCGGGGAGCGCGGTCGGCGACATACACACGGTTGCCATTTCCCACGGCGAAGGGCGTTTCGTCTGCCCGAAAGAGTTAATCGGCACGCTGATTGAAAACGGGCAGATTGCCACACAATATGTGGACGAAAACGGACAACCGACCATGAACATTCGCTACAATCCCAACGGCTCTTTGCTTGCCGTCGAGGGCATCACCTCGCCCGACGGCAGAGTGTTCGGTAAAATGGGGCACTCCGAGCGTTTCTCCGACAATGTTTACAAAAATGTCGAGGGCAACAAGGACAACGGCATGTTCAAAAACGCGGTGGAATATTTTAAGGTTTAACTCTTTCTACACAGAAAAACGGAAAAAGGGAACTTCCCCTTTTTCCGTTTTTTATGTTTCTTCGCAAGGAAAGCCGTTCACCGCTTGGGATATAAAGTGTATTTCCATACGCATAGGGAACGGTCACACCGTTCCGCAAACCTCCCAAATTCTTGGGGAGGTGGCACGCGCAAAGCGCGTGGCAGAGGGGCAAAACACAGCAAAATCCGCGGGCGAACACAGTCCGCTCCTACGAGCAGTAGGGAACGACCGAAGACGCGTTCCGCAAAATTACCTCGCATTTTGGGTTTTTGAAAAAAAATAGAATTTTCCGAAAAAAGTTTTTTCGCACCCTTGATTTTTAGAATTACATTCTGTATAATGAATAGTGTCACACTTCGGCGTTGTGGTGGAAGCACACCGACGAGGTGTGTTTTTATATTTTCAAGAGAAATGCAGGAGAAAGAGAAAGTGAAAATCGGTTTTGACAATGACAAGTATTTAAAGACGCAGTCTGCCCATATCCGCGAACGCATTGCCTCGTTCGGCGGCAAGCTGTATTTGGAATTCGGCGGCAAAATTTTTGACGATTACCATGCTTCGCGCGTGTTGCCGGGCTTTTTGCCCGACAGCAAAATGAAAATGCTGTTGGAACTGCGCGACGAAGCGGAAATCATCATCGCCATTTGCGCCAACGATATTGAAAAAAGCAAAGTCCGCGGCGACATCGGCATTACCTATGACCAAGATATTTTGCGTTTGATTGATATATACACCTCGTTCGGGCTTTCGGTATGCGGTGTTGTCATGACGCAGTTCGGCGGGCAGCAAAGTGCCGTTGCGTTTGAAGAAAAACTCAAAAAACTCGGTGTGCACGTGTACCGCCACTACACCATTGAGGGCTATCCCGCCAACATTCCGCTGATTGTCAGCGACGAGGGCTTCGGCAAAAACGATTATATTGAAACCACGCGTTCGCTTGTTGTGGTCACCGCCCCCGGGCCCGGCAGCGGGAAAATGGCAGTCTGCCTTTCCCAACTTTACCACGAGCACAAACACGGCGTACAGGCAGGCTACGCCAAATTTGAAACATTCCCGATTTGGAACTTGCCGTTAAAACACCCTGTCAACCTCGCCTATGAGGCGGCAACCACCGATTTAAACGATGTCAATATGATTGACCCGTTCCATTTGGAAGCCTACGGCGAAACCACGGTCAATTACAACCGTGATATTGAGATTTTCCCCGTGCTGAACACCATTTTTGAACGCATTTTCGGCACTTCTCCCTACAAATCGCCTACCGATATGGGCGTAAATATGGCGGGGAACTGCATTACAGATGACGCGGTTTGCTGTGAAGCGTCGCGTCAAGAGGTCATTCGCCGCTATTATAAAGCCTTGGTTGCCGCAAAGAACGGCGAAGCGGTGCAAAATGAAGTTTTCTCTTTGGAACTTTTAATGAAACAGTTGGGTGTAACGCCGGAATATCGCCGCTGTGTACAGCCCGCTTTGGAAACCGCCGAAAGAACAGGGCAACCCGCCGCGGCAATGGAACTGCCTGACGGCAATGTGGTGCTCGGCAAAACGAGCAATCTTTTGGGTGCTTCCTCCGCGTTGATTTTAAACGCGCTGAAAACGCTTGCCGGCATCAGCCGCGACATTGATTTGGTTTCCCCTGTGGTCATCGGCCCGATTCAGGATTTGAAAGTCAATCATTTGGGCAACAAAAATCCGCGTTTGCATACCGACGAAGTTTTGCTTGCGCTTTCCATTTCGGCGGCAACCAATCCGACTGCCGAAAAAGCCATGCAGGCATTGTCGCTTTTGCGCGGGTGTGAAATGCACTCCACCGTGATTTTGGCAGATGTGGATATGCACACCTTCTCGAAACTCGGCGTACATGTCACCTGCGAGCCGTCGCGGCAAAATAAATCGCTGTATCACAAATAAAGCAATATACAATATTAAAATGAAATGGGAAAATCACTGCAATTTTTGCAAAAGGGGACTTTTTTATGGCAGCAAAGTACATTTTCGTAACGGGCGGCGTGGTTTCGGGCCTCGGCAAAGGCATTACCGCCGCTTCGCTCGGCAGACTTTTGAAGGACCGCGGCCTTACGGTTACGGTGATCAAACTTGACCCGTATTTGAACATTGACCCCGGCACAATGAATCCCATTCAGCACGGCGAAGTCTTTGTAACCGATGACGGCGCCGAAACCGATTTGGATTTGGGGCATTATGAACGGTTTATTGATGTTTCCTTAACCAAAAACAGTTCCTGCACTTCGGGCAGCGTGTATTACAATGTCCTTTCCAACGAGCGAAAGGGCGTTTACGGCGGGCAGACCATTCAAATCATTCCGCACATTACCAACGAAATCAAACGCCGCATTGCCCTCAACGAAGCCGAGGGAATTGATGTGGTGTTGGTCGAAATCGGCGGCACGGTGGGCGATATTGAAAGCCAGCCGTTTTTAGAGGCAATCCGCCAATTCGCGCAGGAACGCCCCGGCGACTGTATGTTTGTGCATGTCACCTTGGTGCCGTTTCTCGGTGCTTCTATGGAACTGAAAACCAAACCGACACAGCATTCCGTCAAAGAACTGTTGGGCATCGGCATTCGCCCCGACATTATTGTGTTGCGCACCGAGCACGCAATCGGGCAGGAAGTGAAAGACAAAATTGCGCTGTTTTGCAATGTGCCGTCACGCAATGTTATTGAAAACCGTGATATGCCCACGCTGTATGAAATCCCCGTGGAACTCGAAAAAGAGGGCATCGCGGATATCGTTGTAGAGCGTTTGGGGCTTACCTGCGGTGCGCCCGACCATACGGACTGGCTTTCTATGATGCAAAAAAACGCATCTTTGAAAAAGCAGGTCAACATTGCGCTGGTCGGCAAATATGTGGAACTGCACGACTCGTATTTGAGCGTCAACGAGGCGTTAAAACACGGTGGATTAGACCACGACGCACGCGTACACATTGATTGGGTGGACTCCGAAACCATTACCGACGAAAATGTTGCGGAAATCCTGAAAGACGCGGACGGCATTTTAGTCCCCGGCGGGTTCGGCACGCGCGGCATTCCCGGTAAAATCTGCGCGGCAAAATATGCGCGTGAAAACAAAGTCCCCTACCTTGGCATTTGCTTGGGGTTGCAAATTGCCGTTATCGAATTTGCGCGCAATGTATTGGGGCTCAAAGACGCGAACACCACCGAAATCGACCCCGACACTGAAAATCCCGTGATTTACCTGATGCCCGACCAATACGATGTCACCAATCTCGGCGGCACCATGCGTTTGGGGCAATACCCGTGCATGCTTGACGAGAAATCCAAAGCCTATGCGGCATACGGGCAACAACTCATTCACGAGCGCCACCGCCACCGTTACGAAGTCAACAACGATTACCGCGAGGCGTTAGAAGCAAACGGTATGCACATTTGCGGTGTTTCGCCGGACAAGCACATTGTGGAAATGGTGGAACTGCGCGACCACCCGTGGTTCGTGGCGTCGCAAGCACACCCCGAGTTTAAATCCCGCCCGACGCGCCCGCATCCTCTCTTTTCGGGGCTGATCGGTGCCGCCGTGGCATACAGAGAACAGAAAAACAAATAAACAACGCGCATAAAAACGCCCACAGTCTTCGGACTGTGGGCGTTGCGTTTATCTATTGCATTTTTATGCCGTTTCGTCGGTGATAACGGCACATTCTTTCAATACCATTTCGGATCGTTTGGTATTTTCACGCGGAATAACAGTAAAGTTTTTTAACTTTACATTCTCCGCATACCGTCCGTACAGCCCGTAAGCGTTTAAATTCCGCATACGGTTGCACTCAGGGTATGTATCGTCATACGCCGGCACAAACGGACGGTAATCGTAGTAGTCCTCCCCCGGCGCATACTGTAATTTGAAATCGGTCAGCGTGATATTCTGCACGGTCAAATCTTTTGTGCCCGTAATAATCACGGGGATTTCAATACCGTCTGCTGTAAGGTTTTCTACCTTTACATTATTTATTGCGCCTGCATTGTCAAAATCTTTGTCGCGGTTGCGGTTGTTGAGGCTTATAAACAGCGCGCACGCAATACCGCGCATTTGAATGTTGCGAAGTTCCACATTTTCGACCTTTGCGCCGTCAGCAGACTCAATGGAAATCCCCGAAACACCGCCGGGGTATATATCGTCGAGGAAAAATTCGCAGTTTTCCACGGTTATGCCCGAAACATCAAAACTCGTTTCCGTACCGATTTTAAACGCATTCGTGCACGAGGAAACTTTGCAGTCGCGCACGGTCACATTCTCCATTTTTGCGCGCTTGCCGAGGTGCATACTGTTTTTAAGCACAATCCCGTCATCGCCCGTGGAAATAAAGCAATGCTCTACGGTCACATTTGACGAGCCCGCCACATCAATGCCGTCGGTATTGGCAATATGGCGGTTGTTGTTGATGACAAAATCGCGGATTTGTACGCCGTCACAGCCGTTGAGTTCGAGCGTCCACCCGGCGGAATTTTCCAACATAAAATTCGCAATCGTCACCCCGCGGCAACCGCAAATCCGCACCAAGTTACCGTATTTGCTCTCATGGGCAAAGCGCACGCGGTAGCGGTATTCCTGCCGCATTTCCCAAACGCCGAGCGTTTTCTCGAACGGCTCGGTTTTCGGCGGTTCTTTCGGTGCAAGAGAATAGTAGTTGCCCTCGCCGCACAGTTTGCCGCCGCCCGTAAGCACAATATTTTCGGCATTTTCCGCAAATACCAAACAGCCCTTGTCCATATCCGCCGCATTGCGCGAGGCAACCAACGCGGAACCTTTTTCCACAAACAGCGTGACATTGCTCTTCATAGTTATACTGCCCGTTCTGTATTCTCCGCCGCTGACAACCACCGTGCCGCCGTGGGATGCGGCTTCGTCAACTGCCGTTTGTATCGCGTCGCGGTTGTTTTCAAGGTCTGCACGCGCGCCGCAGTCTCGAATATCCACAACATATGCATTTTCGGGTAAATCCACCGCTTGCAAATACATATCAAACGGCAGATTCGGATAGAAATCCCCTTCGTATACTTCGGTGAAAATCTCACCTTTCGTCACTTTAAAATCTTTGGTATACACCCCGAAGTACCACCCCACCGTGCCGCCTACGGCAAGGCAAAGCACCAAAATACAAAGAATGGCCGTTTTCAGCCTTTTTTTTATTCTTTCCATTACCGCACGCTCCTTTTTACAAAGTATAGCATACCGTTTTTGCTTGTGCAATGACAATATGACGGATTTGTAAACTTTGTAAATTTGCGCAAAATGGTTTGAAATCAGCAAGCGGATATGCTATTATAATATAGATATTATGCAAGGAGGTATCGCCTTGAGTGATTTGAACGAATTAAACGGCTTGCCGCACAACACACCCGCTGAACCCGTGGTGCCTGTTGCAGAAACGGCAGACGAGCAAGCCCTGCACGATGAAATGGAAGAATTGGCAAAAGTGTTTCAAGCGGAATTAGACCGCGCAAAAGCCGAAGCCAAAGCGGTAGCGGAAAATGCACCTGTTGACCCCGAAATCGAACTTTCCGATGCCGCGCAAATCCCCCCCGCCGCCGAAAAGACGGTTGCCGAAAATGCGCCTATCCCCGAAGAGGAACTTTGCGACTGTTGCGGCGAAAAACGGCGCGGTACCGCCAAAGACCCCACCTCCCCGTTTTGCACGGAATGCGACGCAGGACTTCGGCACTACCCGTTTGACTTTTTAAATATCTTTTTTGCGGTGATAGCCATTTGCTTTGTGTTTTACGGCGGCTATGTTTTTGCAAACCACACCGAAACCTTTGTGGCAGTGCAAAAAGCAGACAGTCTGCGTGCGGCGAAGAAAACGGAATCCGCTTTGGACGCGTACGCGGTCGCCGCAAACATAATGCTCAACAGCCACATAAACGGCGAATTGGTTTATAAGCGAGAAGTCCTGCTTGCTTACAGCATCGGGTATCTCAACGAACTTTCAGAGCCTGCCGCAAACATTCACACTTGGGAACTTACTTTGCCGCATTTCCGCGCGCTGAAAAACGCGTTAGATGACACGGCGGCGTTTTTAACCACTTGGGAAGCCGCCGACACGCTTGTTTCCGCCTCTGTGACCTCCGCAGACCCTGCGGATATCCCGTTTGATGCATTGATTGCAAAACTTGACGCAATGAAAACAGCAGAGGTGGTAACCGAAAGCAGCGAAGACGAAACCACTACTGCGGCAAACACTTACGCACCGAAGGTGGAACGCTATTCGGCGGGCGCCATTGCATTTTACAAATACCAACTCGCTTTGATTTGCAAAAAAGATTTTCAAACGCAAATCACCTTTTTGGAGGAGTTGCAGTCGGAAGCCCCGCAACATGTATTGCTGTATGCACCGTTGCTTTTGGAATTGTATGCAAAAACCGGACGCGATATTGAGCCGCTTTGCGATTTAATTGAAAATACGAGCGCAGAGGAAAGTTCACCGACACTTGCGCGCGCCATTCAAAAACGCATTGCAGGTCAACCGGACGAATCCATGGCACTCTGCGATGAAGCCATTGCCGCGTACCCCGAATACAACGAAGAGTTTTACAGACAAAAAGCATTGATTCTGTTGGCACAGGGCAATTACAGCGACGCATACACCACCGTAAACACCGCCTATCAAGAAAGCGACAGCCCCTCTTTCCAAACGGTTTATACCGTTGCCGTCTGCGCGGCGGCCGCCGGGGAGGAAACCGCCTACAACGAGATTATTTCGCTTCTCACGAACTACGGCTATTCTGTTCCGGAAGAAGTGACCGGCTATAAAGACGGTTCTGTCACGCTGCAACAAATCTTGTTTGAGGGGGACTATGATATATCATGAGAATTTTTTATTTGATTGTCAAATACATCTCCGTTATCGGCACTTTTTTACAGGCGTTTTTTGAGCACCTGACCTGCCGTGTGTATGAAGTTTTAATTGAAGACGGCAGATATTTGCGGACCAACGAAATGTGCGGGCATATTGAGCACGAAATTATCCGCAAACGCGCGGTATCTTTCGGCGTATGCTTTTTCCCGTTCCTTTTCAACCTCCTTTTGGGGTTGATTACCGTTTCGGTCGGCGCGGTAAACATTTATTACCTCGGCGAATTCTTCACAAGCAGCGGTATGGTACACCTTGCCAACTTCCTGTTTTTGTGGATGGGTATTTCGTGTCTTACCAATCTCTTCCCGCAATGGGAGGACGCATTAACCTTAAAAGAGGAAATCTACGGCAAAGGCAAGTCCAATCTATTTGTCAAAATCATTGCTGCGCCGATTTTCGCCGTGCTGTACGGCGGCGCATGGTTGCAAAAATACGGCATTACGCTGTTTACTTCGGTTGCGTTTTCATTTGCCGTGCCGTATATCCTCGGGGAAATTGTCCCGCCGATTTACAATGCGTTGATTTAAAACTGAAAAAATAGCCCCCCGCATCCGCCATAGTGAAGTGACCCCAAAAAGTTAGACAAATATTTCTATAGCAAATTGTTCAAGCA
>CAMGGF010000036.1 GCA_946055445.1 uncultured Ruminococcus sp.
TCCATGTATAATTATCATTACCGCCTATCTCGCCCCAACCAGCGCTTACAATACTTTTTAAAAAATCATCATTTACTGCCTTTTTATCTGTTGTTTGGTTTTCGGTGCATGCATTCATATCTCCAAGAAGAATTGTGTTTCCGGTAACACATGGGATAGCAATATTATGATTATTCACATGCATATTGATGATTGAATATTTCTTCTCATTTATAATTAATTCTAAAATAGAAATTCTATTTTTCCCCAAAACATTTTTGCCGTTTTTTTCCTGATTTTCGTTTTTTAAATTAGCACATAGCTGTTTTTTTACAATAAATCCAACAGTAAAATGTGTATTCCCACCTAAGTTATTAGGCAGTAATAATTTGTATAATTGTTTATTACTAGCATCTGTCACTCCTTCTATAGCTGTTTTTATAACATTTCTTTCCTTTTGGGAATATATTAACTCTTGAATAGCTATTACATCATACTTATCACCCTTTAATAAATTCTCCAATCCTGTTTTAGTCAAATTTGTCAGTTCGTTCTTTATAGATTGAATGCTAAACAACTTCTGAGGCAGTCTTGGTCTACGATTAATGGACAACCATGTTTCTCCATTCAAATTAAGTGTTGCTATTTTCAAAACTTGTTTATTTCCCATAGTAGAATTCTTCCTTTTTATTATTCCTATCAACTCGCAATATCTGCAATCCATAATGTCAATTAAACCTTTAAATCACAGCACATCCTTGATATGTTTCCATTAACCTAAAAGCACTATCAAGGTCGAGTAAGCACTTTTATTACCACGCACAAAGCTTGTAAAATCAGGCATTTCTCCTTGACATCAATACCACCGTCTCAACGTGGTCCGTATGCGGGAACATATCGACGGGTTGGACTTTTTTGACTTTGTACCCGTTTTTGCAAAGGAACAGCAAATCGCGCTGTTGGGTTTCGGGGTTGCAGGAGATATAGACGATTTTTTCGGGCGAAAGCGTCAAAACAGATGTCAAAAACGCACGGTCACTACCGGCGCGCGGCGGGTCCATCAGCACCACATCTGCCGTTTCGCCGTTTGCGGCGGCGGCACGCATAAATTCGCCCGCGTCCGCGCACACAAACCGAATGTTTTGTATATGGTTCAGATTTGCGTTTTCGCGCGCGTCTTTTACGGCGTCTGCATTCACTTCCACGCCGATAACCGCTTTTGCGTGCGCGGCGGCAAACAGCCCGATGGTGCCCGTGCCGCAGTAGGCATCAATCACGGTTTCCTCGCCGCGAAGGTCGGCAAACGATAATGCGGTTTTGTATAAAACCTCGGTTTGTACGGGATTGATTTGGTAAAACGCCTTTGCCGAAATGCGGAAGCGCAAGCCGCACAGTTGTTCTTCGATTTTGCCGTCACCGTACAGCACTTCTTCCTTGTCGCCGAGCACCATACTCGTGCGGCGCGGATTTACATTTTGCAAAACCGTGGTGATTTCGGGGTGCGCCTTTAACAGCGCATTGACAAATGACCGCTTTTTCGGAAACTCGCGCACACCCGTCACGAGCACCACCATAATCTGCCCGCTTTGAAAGCCGCGCTTGACAAGCACATGACGCAAAAATCCCTGCTTTGTGTCGGGATTGTAGGGTTTTAACTTAAAACTTTTCAGCAGTTTTCGCACCGTGCCGATGATTTCGTCGGCTTTTTCGTCCTCGGTCATACAATGTTCCACCGCGACAACTTTGTGCGAAGACGATTGGTATACGCCCGAAATAATTTGCCCGCGGCGGTCCGTGGCAAAAGCCGCCTGCACTTTGTTGCGGTAGTGATACGGCGTTTCCATACCGATAATGTCTTCCACGCGGCAAAACCGCCCCAACAGCCGAATACATTTGACCTGCTTGTGGCGCAGTTGCTCTTCATATGTTAAATTTTGCAGTTGACAGCCGCCGCACAGTTTTGCATACGGGCAGCCGTGTTTGGATTTCGCCAAGCAAAACGCCTCTTTCTTTGTTTTGTTCGGGGAACGGTAATCATCCGAACCCGATATGGTTTAAAACGGTATATTTCCGCTTGCACTATGTTAAAAATCTCGCCATACTGACGCCCGACAACGGTGAAAAAGTGAAAATCCGCCGTAATATCAAATTTTCGGCATATTGTGTTCGACGCTTCTCACCTTACAGTATACCGAAGTTTTGTTAAATTTGCAATCGCGAACGCATGAAAATCTCGGCGATTTATGTCATTTTGTTGCTTTGTGCGGCAAGCGGTAGGCGCGTATATTTCTTTTGCGTAAAAAACCGTATGTTTTTACGCGGCTTTCCGCGCTGTTGTCAAACTCTACAAATTGGAAATAAATTTTTTGTGCAACAATTTCACTGATTTTTGTTTACAAAAAATTTCCCCTGTGTTATACTGTGCATACGAACAAATATTATGTTCAACGGAAGGAGTTGAAACAAATGTTAGAAGCACTCGGCGGGATCATGAACACAATCATGGAAACCCTTGCAAATCTCGGTGTTGACACTGAAGCAATCAGTGCAGCGATTGAGCCGATCATCGCGCAGATTATGGGCCTTATCGGTATGTAATTGTAAACCAACGGTTTCTCGGCGGCGCGGCAGTGCGCCGCCGATTTTTTTACAGAGGAATACTATATATGTCTAAACAAATTATTGCGCTCGTTTTACTGGCTTCTATGCTCATTTTGGTTTTGTTTGGGTGTGGGAAAAAAGAAACAGACCCCACAACAACCGAATCGCCGCGCGTCACGGAAACTGCCGCGGCACAAACCGAACCGACCGTCGCCGCATCTGCGGCAGACGCACAAAAAGAAACCACAAATTCTGTTGCAACAACCGCTGTGCCGTCGGAAACCACCGCGGCATTCACGATGCCCGAAAAAACCGGCGATATGTATTTCACCGACGATGCAGACAATAAATTCATACAGGCGGTCGTGCAAAAATACGGGTCTGACCCGGCGCGGTTGGCGTGCATCTATGTTGTGCCCGAGGGCGACAGCAACCATGTGTTTGAATTTAACGGCAAAACCGACAGCAACGGCAAGTTGATTCGCAATAAGCGCACGCTGAAATATGTATATACGCTGAATGCGAATTGTTCGGAAATTACGCGCGCAGGCGGCGCAACCGGGAATGACGGGTTAACCGCCGCGCAGGGCTTGGTCATCATGCAACTGACCAAAGAATTGATTTTACCGAAATTCGAAGAAGAATTGAATTCGTGACGCAAATTAACGCGAAAAAACCGCCTGTTTTGCACAGGCGGTTTTCTTTTGTTTTCTGCGGGCGACTAATCCTCGGTCTGCTTGCCTAAAAAGGACGCCGCAACCTGCATCAGTTTTTGCTCTTCGGAAGTCGGCATAGAGCCGTCCTCGCGCAGGAACATCACCACCGCGCCCGAAACATCGCCGCCGCCGATAATCGGCAGAGCGATTGCCGCTTCGCGGTGAAAACCTACAAGCGGATACAAAGGTACCGCATCGGGCGAAGCCGTGTAACTGCCGCGCTCGGACATCAACTGTTCTAAATCCTCGCTGACGCGGCAATCCTGCACTTCGCGTTTTGCCGCCCCTGCCGACGCAATCACATGGTCGCGGTCGGTAATCAAGACGGGCAACGCCGTTGCGCGCGCCAACACTTCTGTCAACTGTGTCGCCGTTTCGGGCAACTCACCCATCGGGGAATATTTTTTGAAAATCACTTCACCGTCCGCCGCGGTAAAAATCTCCAACGGGTCGCCTTCGCGAATGCGCATGGTGCGGCGAATTTCCTTCGGAATGACCACACGGCCCAAATCATCAATACGGCGAACAATCCCTGTTGCTTTCATATATAAACTTCTCCTTCGTTTCAAAATATTTCTATGCTATTTTCTGCACGAAAGAGGATTTTATACAGCACGAAAAATGAAATTTCCTTTCGTTTTTCTGCACCGCAACTTTGCAAAACCGCTTGACGAATGTCCGAAAATGTATTATCTTTTTTTTGTATTCCTTTACACGGATATTCGGTCGCGGAAGATTTGTCGGCTTTTGTTTTGCGCGGGCAATTATAAAAAGTACGAAGTCTGTCGTTGCCGTTTGATGTGAAAAATGCAGGTAGGGGGCGTGCAAAAATGGGGAAATCAAACGAGGAACTTGTGCAGGAACTTTCGGCCGGCTGTATTTCTTTGGATGCTTTTTTTGCAACCAATGCCACAGAATTGGTCAATGAAGAAATCCCCGTTTTTTGGAAAACCCTCGTAAAAAAGTCCGAAATGTCCAAAACCGACATCATTAACCGTGCAGATTTTAATTACGGCTACTTTTTTGATATCATCAACGGCAGGAAAATGCCCTCGCGCGACAAACTGATTCGCATTACCGTCGCGATGCAGTGCACCGTAGATGAATGCCAAAGTGCATTGCGAATCAGCGGCAAATCCGCGTTATATCCGCGGGTACGCCGCGACAGCATTATCATTTATGCGCTTACACACCGTCTTCCCATAAGCAATCTCAATGAACTGCTGATTCGGTTCGGCGAACCCCCTTTGCGCTAACCGACGCAGATATCATACATTTCGAAACGAAATATCCCCTTTTTTATAAGGAACACCCCGTAACGCTGTTGCATTACGGGGTGCTTTCATACCGTACGAAAACGATTTGCATTATTTTGCAAGCAAGTACCATTCTCCGTCTATTTTTTCAAGATATAACTCGCCGCTGTCTTCTGTTCGTTCACCGTCAACCGTTAAAATCAAATTTACGCTTGCCGTTGCATAATCGCCGTCAATTTCCACATCTTTAACATCAATTTTCATTTGCGGCAATTCTCCGATATCCTCATCTCCATAGGCTTGCGCAAACGGAATGACTGCCAACGCAATATTAAACATATCCGTAGGGGTCAGGCCGAGAAAATAATTCATTGCGCTGGAAACGCCCTGATACATCGCTTGCACCTTCGGCTCGAAGCACGCAACCATTTCCTCAATTTGTGCGTTGTTATATGCACTTTCAAACCGTTTTATTGTGCGTTTCGGCGTGGCGCGATTGGCAATCAGCAAGCCGCCGCCACCGACCACAACCACCACGGACAAAACAATCGCAATCACTTTTACCGATAAAACTTTTTTCATTGAAACCAATCCTTCTCCGTCAATGATTGCAAAATACAATCAGTTTATCTTTCGGGGCCAACGCAACCTGTATGTTCTTTTGGTCCCCCACAAATAAGGTTTGCTGCCCGGATACATCCACATAGCCCAACAAAATCGGCTTGTTCTTTTCCGGCCCCGCAGCATAGGTCGCGCGAATCAAATCATACGCCGAGCACTGCGGCGGCAATTCCGCAAAGAACGATTCAACCTCTTTGATATAAATTTCTTTGCTGTTAAATTCATCGGCAGAGTTGCTGTCATACATTAAAATATCCTTATAGAACTCAAATACCGATTCTTTCATGCCGATTTGGGTAATCATCTTGCTGATATACCGATTGCTGATTACAATATTGTTTCTGCCGTACCGATTGACAATATCGTAATGTTTCGGGTTCAATATTTCAACAATGATGTCCATTCTGCCCGGGTCGTATGCCGCGTTTGCCTGCATTTTTGATTCAAGAATGTCGCAAACATAGATTAACGCCGTCAGCGCGTTACTGTCGATATCTTCTGTGGGTGCTTTGTCATCGGACAAAATCAAAATGCTTGTATCATTTTGGTTGGCGTCGACAAACGAATTGATGGCAGCATAAATTTCGTCTTTTTCATAAATATCCGCTGTTTTGGTTCGCCGAATGAACGGATATTCTTTGTAATGCTCGAATTTTTCAAGACTTTTTTCACTGTCAATCACAAGAATGTTGAGCGCATCCGTGCCCCATTCACCGCAAAAGGAAGCAAAACCGTCCATAATGGACAGGCTGTTGCTGTTGTGCCCAATGACAATCACATTTTTTTGCTGCATTTGATAGTCTTTCAACTGCACCTGCGCAATCGCAGACTCCACCGAGCCTCCCTGCCGAGAATACTCATCAAAATGGTTGGCAACCCAATAAAAGTATTCGCCTAACCGCGTGTGCATTTTGGTCAGCGGCACAATATTCGAATTCTTTTGCAGCGTTTGTGAAACCAAATCACTTTCGGACGACGAACTGTCCGCCTTTGTAGAATAGATAGCGGCACCCTTATTGGAAAACAGTTCACTGTATACCGCATTCAATTCGGGCATAATGGAAAACTGTGACAGCATCTGCCCCAAAATTCGATTTACCGAAACGGGAATAATGTTGCATTTTTTTAAATTTTCCTTTTGCCCCATAATCTTTTGAACCAGTTCAAAAGTCCAGTCATCTTCAATTTCAACAATAATTTTCTGCTCGTCTGCGGACTGTTCGTTTGCCGTCAGTTCTGCCACCTGCGCCAAAACCTTAACGGTAAATGCATCGCCTTTTTCGCGGTTTTCAGCGATTACGCTGTTGTTAAACTTGCAAACCGAACTGTTTATATCCCTGCCGAGAATAATAACGGCTTTTGCATTTTCAATGGACGCGTCCATCAAATCTTTCGTGGAATACGTGTCCCCTTGCCGTACAATCACGGTTTGCCCGCGCAACTTGTGTTTTTGATAATAATAAATTCGTTTCCAAAACAGATACGATTTGCATTTGCGTTTCAGCGCCTCGTTTTCGTTTTGCAGGGTACTGCCGAGGCGACTTTCAATTTCTTTTTCGACTTTTTCGCGCGCATTTGCCGTTAATACAACTACTTTTTCTTTTTCGTCACTGTATAACAGGTCGTTTAAAATTTCGACTGCGCGCGTGTTCCAATTCAAAATCAAAATATGGTCATGAATCGTAAGTTTTTTCGAGCCGGCATTTGCTTCGTTGATAAATTCGGATATGTAGTTGGTAAAATAACCGATGACAGCACCGGTAAAGGTCACCATACCCACCATAACAATCAGTAAGCACAAAATAACAATGCCGACGCCGGCCTGCCCGACATCTTCAACCACAAACTGAATGCATCCGGCATCTAAAATCATTGTAATCGTGTAAAACACCGAAGCCCAAAAGCCGTGATTTTGCACACTGCTGGGCGCGAACAAAGAAATGACGCAAGCCGACAGCAACAAAAACAAAATGTTGAAGCCGAAAATGGCAAGCAAAATCATTTGTTTCGGGTCTTTTGCGATTAACACACTGATTTTTTCTCGCAGTTTTTTCAAATTCAATCCCCCTAATAGCGTAACGGTAATCATCCGAACCCGTCAAAAATGCAGTATTCAAGCGATATTTGTCGCTTTCGCTGTTGCCCGGCGAAAGCCCGACAACGATGAAAATGAAAGGCCCGACACACCCAAAAGCCGACGGACCTTTCAAAACATTTGTTAAATGGGCGGGTTCTGCTCAAAAGGCGTTCGCCCGTTGCCAAAAAATAGTACTATTCGACATATATTTAATTTATTTTACCAATAAAATCCAAATAAGTCTATATGCTGTCAGCGTATAAATGACGGTTTTCGACAAAGAATTTGTATTTTTTTCAACCGTTGCCGAATATCGACACAATGCGGTGTATTGTTCCTGTATATACTACACCCGTTCAGAAAAAGGTGAATCGCAAAAAAACACCCCCACACCCGATTGATCTGCTGTATGTAATCGGGTGTGGGGGTGTGCATTTTTACGGACTCTCTCTATGCCAAATCTGCAAAATAGGACTGAAATTCTACGCGGTATTTGCTCTCGGGAAAGAGAAACTCGTGGATAGATAAAAAATAACTATCCGTCATGCTTGCAATGTAGTCTGCAACGATTTGGTTGGGGTCTGTGGAAAGATACGGTGATTTTTCCTCATAAAAGCGGCGCTGTTCCGTTATAAACGCGATGTGGTGACGATAAACAGGGCTGTTTTCCTCGCCCGCTTTGAGCGCGCGCAACAGTGCATCATATACTGCACAGAACATCGGACGGATCAAATCATGATACGCGCCGTCGAGCGCCTCATTTTGATAAATGTATGCATAATTTTCGCGTTTTGCGGTGCTTAAATCCCGAAGCGCCTGTTCGCTTAACGCGATATAATCTTTACCGTAACTGTTTTCCAAAATATCGACGATCAGATTGTTAATCATTTCCGCATTTTGCGTGCCGATGCTTTCGGTTGCGAATGTTTGATTTTGCGGCAAAATTTTTGCCACGCGCGCGTCCTGTCGGTCTTTGCCGAGGTAGGCAATCATATCCGAAACGCGCACCACGCACCCTTCCAATGTCATCGGTGTGAGTGCCTTCGCCGCCGCATTGCCGTTCGTCAGGCAGGCGGCAAGTTCGCGGTCAAATTGTGTAAAATCCTTTGTGCCGTCAGGTACATACGCCTGTTGTTCAAATTCGCCGTTGTGGCAAAGAATGCCGTCGAGCGTTTGCAGGCTTATGTTGCGGCAAAACAAGGTGTCGAGCACCCGCGCGCTTTGCGCGTTGTGCAAAAAATGCGTGGTGTTTTGCGCATACAGAATTTCGTCTAAAAACCGTTCACCCGCATGGCCGAACGGCGTATGCCCAATGTCATGCCCGAGGGCGATTGCCTCAATCAAATCGAGATTCAACCCCAAAACCGCGCCGATGTTGCGCGCAATGCGCGATACCAACTGCACATGCAAGCCGCGCCGCGAAATATCGTCATTTTGATAAAATGAAAACACCTGCGTTTTGTCGGTGTAGCGGTTGTAATAGGGCAAATGCAGGATTTTTTCACAGTCCCGCACAAAGGCGGGGCGCCACAGGTTGGCTTTGTCGTGCAACGGGTCGCGGCGCACAACGGCTTCGTTGCGGCAGGCATAGGGATTTTGCCACCCCGCCGCACGGTCCTCTTGTATACGGTCTTGCAGTTCGTCCGAAAGCCGCGCATAGCGCAATTTTCCGGTATTGTTTTGTTGCATTTTTGCCACGGAAAACCCTCCTTGACGGTTAGAGCCGTTTTATAAACCGAATTTGCGGTTTTTCATCTGTAAATCCAAGCACCTTGTAAAAAATATGGGCGTCTTGCCGTGTCGCACCGGAATTTGCACGAATCCCTGCCGCGCCGATTTTGTGTGCCCAATCTTCCACCGCCGAAAGCAGTGCACGCCCCGCGCCTGAACGGCGATATTTTTCGGAGACGGCAAGCCCGAGCAGATTGACCAACGGTTCAAAATACAGCGTTTCGTAATACACCGCGTGCACAAAGCCAATCACGGTTTCCCCTTGTGTCGCAACAAAAACGCGTTCGCGGGATTTGTCAACAGCGACGATTCGCTTTTGCAACAATTCGGGCGTACACGCATAGCCTAAATCATCTCTGCAAAGCGCGGCGATTGCGTCACAATCCGAAACGACCGCCTCGCGGACAGACACAGGATTTCGTCCCATTGTATTGCCTCCTTTGTGCATTGCGGTAAGGGCGAATCGTGCTCGCCCACCCACCGTTTTGTCCTTTTGAGCCGTCAGGCGAAGAATCTTGTTTTCGGTATGCTTTTCTTTTAAGATTCTTCACTTCGTTCAGAATGACAAATTTTTTTCACACAATCGTAGGGGCGGATGCCTCATCCGCCCGCGGACAGGTGCGGGCACCT
>CAMGGF010000037.1 GCA_946055445.1 uncultured Ruminococcus sp.
TGGATTACAAGTGAACCGATTCGCTACTTTTATGCATCTGCTTTTGTAACGGTTTGGGCGGAAATATTTGCGCGAATCAAAAAGACCCCGACCACCTCCTACCTTGTGCCCGGATTTGTCCCGATGATTCCCGGCGGTGCGCTATACAGCACAATGACTTTTGCGCTGAATACAGATTGGCCGATGTTTGGAAACGCCGCAATCTACACCATTCAACTTGCATTCGGCATTACGGCGGGAATTGTTGTGGTTTCCTCGGGTATGCGTATGATTGTCGCCGCCTACCGATATCTGCGTGCACGCGCAAAAACCGGAAGGATAAATTGAGAAAATAGTCTTTATTTTTTCGGATACTTGTACTATAATACTGCTGAAATTTATCAATAACAGGAACATATTGCAATGAAAAACACTGTCAAGAAGTTTAGATTATCTCCGCTTCGTACCATTATTCTCGGTTATTTCTGCATCATTTTATTTGGCGCATTGTTACTGTGCCTGCCGATTTCTGCAAGAAGCGGACACTGGACAAATCTATATGACGCGCTGTTTACCGCGACATCTGCCACCTGTGTAACGGGTCTGGTTGTTTTCGACACATACGCCTATTGGTCGGTATTCGGGCAAATCGTTATTCTTTTGATGATTCAGGTCGGCGGTATCGGATTTATGACGCTTGCCATATCGGCAATGACGCTCACCAAGCACAAAATCGGGTTGCGAAGCCGCTACACCTTGCAGGAATCCGTGAATGCTTCGCAAGTCGGCGGCATTGTCCGTATGACAAGATTTATTTTAATCGGTACGGCGATTTTTGAAATCAGCGGCGCTGTTTTACTGGCCTTTCGTTTTTGCCCGCAATTCGGCTTATGGAAAGGGCTGTATTTTGCCGTTTTCCATTCTGTTTCCGCCTTTTGTAATGCGGGATTTGATTTGATGGGCGGCTACGGCGCTTTCTCCTCGTTGACACAGTACGGTGCCGACCCGTTGGTCAACCTGGTTGTCATTGCTTTAATCATCGTCGGCGGCATCGGGTTCTTTGTTTGGTCCGCCATATCGGCAAACAAATTCCGTTTCCGCCGCTACAAACTGCACACAAAAGTGGTTTTGTCCACTACAGCCGCGCTAATTCTGATTCCGTTTCTCTTTTTTCTGTGCACGGAACGAAACAACCCGAATTTTGCAGGACAACCCCTCACCTATATTCTTTCCTGTTTATTTCAAACCGTTACCACGAGAACCGCAGGCTTTAATACGGCGGATTTAACAGCACTGTCCGACGCAACGATTTTGTGTATGATTTTCTTAATGCTCATCGGCGGCTCTCCGAGTTCTACGGCGGGCGGTTTAAAAACCACCACGCTTGCCATGCTTGTATCCAGCCTGTTTTCTGTATTTAAAAAGCGCAAAAACATCACCTGTTTCCGCAGAAGAATCAGCGACGATGCCTTGTTACAGATTATTTCCGTCACGGCGCTGTATATCCTTCTGTTTTTCGGTTGCGGAATGCTTTTAAGCGCATTTGACAATATAACCGTAAAAGAAGCGCTGTTTGAAACCGCCTCTGCCATCGGTACAGTCGGTTTATCACTCGGCGTTACCCCTGATTTAAGTGCGGCGTCACACTTTGTTTTGATGGTGTTAATGTTTTTCGGGCGCGTTGGGGGGCTGACTTTGTTGCTCGCATTCCACGACCACCAAAGCGTTACACCGTCGAAATATCCGATTGAGAAAATTACCATTGGCTAAGGAGATAGAAATATGAAATCCATTTTAATGATTGGGCTCGGCAGATTCGGTCGCCATATGGCGCAAAAATTTTATGAGCAAGGCAACGATGTTATGGCGGTGGACATTGTGGAAGACCGCGTAAATGTTGTTATGCCGTATGTCACAAACGCATTAATCGGCGACACCACCGACGAAATGTTTTTGCGTTCTCTGGGCGTTGACAACTACGATTTATGTGTAGTCGCTATCGGCGACAACTTCCAAAGTTCATTGGAAACCACTGCCCTTTTGAAAGATTTGGGTGCAAACTACATTTTATCGCGCGCAAGCCGCGATGTGCACGCAAAGTTTTTACTGCGTAACGGCGCAGACGAGGTTATTTACACCGAAAAAGAAACCGCCGAGCGTTTGGCTGTGAAATTCGGGTACGACAGTATTTTTAACTATATTGAATTAAACAATGATTTTTCGATTTACGAAATCAGCGTGCCAAGCGGTTGGGTTGGAAAGAGCATTTTAGAAAAAAATGTGCGTTCCAAATACAATATCAGTATTTTGGCGACAAAAGTCGGCGATGATATTCGCCCCCTGCCGCATCCCGACCATGTTTTTACTGCGGACGAATTGCTGATGGTTCTCGGCAGAAATGAAGATGTGGAACGCTTAATCAAATAAAACGTGGGGCAGCGCGTCTGCCCCGTTTTTGTGTATTCGGAGAAAAACTATGCTAATCACACTGCACCAAATTCAAAAAAGTTTTTTAGACGAAACGGTTTTAAAAAACATTGATTTAACCGTTTCCGCGCAAGACCGCATCGGCCTTTTGGGCGTAAACGGCGTCGGCAAGACCACGCTGTTAAATATAATCAGCGGTTGTTTGTCCTATGACGCAGGCGAATACAGCGCAAAACGCAATTTGGCCATTGGGTATTTAAAGCAAAATGAGGCGCTTAACTCGGAAAACACCTTGCAATCCGAAATTCAGTCTGCGCTCGCCTGCGTATACCGTCTGCGTAAAGAGATGGAAGCATTATCGCAAAAAATAGCGACCGCCGCACCCGACTCCCCGCAATATGCCGATTTCACCGAACAGTATGAAACACTTTCAAACGAATATGCCGCGGCAGACGGGTATCAAGCCGATGTGCGCATTCAAATCATTTTAAACGGCTTGGGTTTTGGGGATTTTGACTTGCAAAGCAAAGTGAAAACATTAAGCGGCGGCGAAAAAATCCGCTTTGCAATGGCAAAGGTTCTTTTGCAAAATCCGGAACTGTTGATTTTAGACGAGCCGACCAATCACCTGGACTTTTCTATGTTGACTTGGCTGGAAAACTATTTGGAGAACTACAAAGGCGCGGTTATCGTTGTTTCGCATGACCGCTTTTTCTTGGACCGCGTCGCCAAAGATATTTGTGAATTGGAACACGGCGAACTTGTGCGCTACAAGGGCGGATATTCCGCGTTTTTACAGCAAAAGGAAGAGCGTACAAAAGCGCTCGAAAAAGCCTATAAAAAGCAACAGGAAGAATTAGAGGCTATGCGCGAATATGTGCGCAGAAACTTGGCGAAATCCAGCAGTACAAACAGCGTCGGTTCGCGGGTGAAAGCACTTGAAAAAATGGAACTCGCCGCCAAACCGAATCCGCGGCAAAAAACAGCAAAATTTCAGTTTGCGTTTGATTACGAACCGTTTAAATCCGTGTTAACGCTTGAAAATGTCGGTGTGTATGTGGGCAATTCACAAAGCGGCAAACAGTTATATGACGGCGTATCGTTTACCGTGGAAAAAGGCGATAAAATTGCGATTATCGGTAAAAACGGCGTCGGAAAAACCTCTTTACTAAAAGCCGTTTTGCGAAAAATCCCTTACACGGGCAAAATTCAAATCGGCGGCAATGTGAAGATTTCCTATTTTGACCAAGAACTTGCCGATTTAAACTTAAATGATACCGTGATAGAAGCGGTACACCGCCGTTTCCCCGGGAAAACCGATTTGGAAATCCGCAGTGCGCTCGGCAGGCTGTTAATTGAAGAGGACGCGGTTTTTAAGCGTGTGCGTGAACTTTCGGGCGCAAACCGCGCAAAAGTCGCGTTTTGCATCATTATGTTTGAACGCAGTAATTTTTTAATTTTAGATGAGCCGACCAACCATTTGGATTACACGGCAAAAGAAGCGTTAGACGCGGCACTGCAAGCATACGAAGGCACTTTGCTGACGGTTTCGCATGACCGTTATTTTTTAAGCCGCGTACCGAACAAAATTTTAGAAATGTTCCCGACGGGTATCAAAATGTATGCGGGCGGGTATCGGGAATACTGCACCGCACAGGAAAGCGCACCGAAAGTGACAGCGGAAAGTGCGGCGGAAAAAGAAGTTTCCGCGCAAAAACAAGTTTATGAGGCAAATAAGAAAAACAAGGCGGAAGAACGCAAACGCCGTGCCCGCCTTGCTTTGTTGCAAAAAGAAATTGAAGAGATTTATTTACAGTTAAACGCACTGAAAGCAGAATGTGAACTGCCGGAAGTTGCCGACAACTATGTTCGGCTTTCCGAATTGCTGGAACAAATTGCCGCTTTGGAAGAAGAAGTCGAGGACAAGGAAACCGAGTGGTTGGAACTGTCGGAATAACGCCGATTATTTATTTTGAAAAGCGTCTGTCGTCATGCAATCCAACAAGACAGCAATATTTTGCAGTTGTGCGCGTGTGCGCTGTGTTTCTTTTTCCAAATGGAACGAGCGAAACAGCGGCGGCTCAAAAGAATCTCTCTGTTCTTGCAGAACAAGGTACAGCATATCCCCGCTAACAGTAATCATACATTTTTCATCTGTCAACTCCGCCATCATTTGCAGTGTCCGTTTCATCTTTTCCGTGAGCAGAACTTGATTATATTCGGATTGGATTGTATAACAGGAAAAGATTTCGTCAAATTTCGCATCGCCTGTTTTTATGCATTTTGTACTGCCTTTCGGCAAGTTTGCCCTGTGAAATCCTTGTTGCAGTATGCAAAGGCGTTGCGGAAAGATGCGGTTACATTCTAAAGCAAAAACCTGACCTTTAAAATGCGATTTGCAAAAATCGCAAATTTGAAAAGTATGTCCGCGATATGTGCCGACCGTTAAATCGTTTGCGGTATACTTTTCCCCTACGCCTAAAATATGCGCCGCTTGGAGTGTTGTGCGTTCCATTCGCCCGTTGGGCAATACGGTGGTCAACCCACTTCCAAACACTTCTTCCAATGTAGGATTAAGCAACAGTTTTTTGTATTCGCTTCGTGCCGCACTGTGCGCGCGAATAAGCGCGGGTGCCAATACAATACAAGGGCCTGCCAAAAAGTATGCCCACAGCCGCTCTCTTGTTGAAGCGGTAAGCCGAAAAGCAGGATGCGAAAATGCGCAAATTATAAAAATGAAAAAGCCTAAAAGAAGAATACTATACAACACGCAAGACAAAATAAATGTCCGCCGAAAAGTCTTGCGTTTTTTTATAAATGATTGATACAATTCCGATTGCACGCCGTTCTTCCCCTGTTCCATTTGTATCCCTCCGCCGTAAGTATACATAATTGCGTGCCATATTGCAATCTTTTTACATAAACACGATTGATTTCATAAACAAAATGTAAATTATTCGTCGGTTTTGCCGAATTTGTAAAAATAGTTCTTGTAACTTTCTTAAAAATAGTATAAAATAGTTTTGTTTAATCGTGTTTGCGGTATTCTCCGCAAGCCGAAATCAACTGATAAAGGATGAAATCTGAATGGAAAACAACCAAGTCGAAAAAAGCCAGGCAGAACTTTACCGCGAGGAACGCAAAAAGCGTATGGACTCGGCGGCGAAGAAAAATGCGAGAAAGAGCCCGCAGGCTGCAAAGGCAAAAAAAGTAATCGGCAAGGTAATTGCCGTTGTACTTGCCGTTGTTATCGGTGTTGCGGCTTTATACGGAGTTTTTAACTTCTTCGGTCTGCCGCAAAAAGTTTTAACTGCCGCCAAAATCGGTGATGAACGGATTTCCGTTGCAAAGTACAACTTCTATTATATGGATTTGTTTTTGAGCGTGCGTAACCAATCCTCTTCATACGATTCCCAGTACGGCAGCGGGTACGGTGCAATGTATACCGGTTTTGATACAAGCAAAACGCCGATGGAGCAAGAATACACGCGTGATGATACTTTGGTAGGTTTTGACGGCGAAACGCCTACTTGGGCGGATTATTTCCGTATTACAACTTTAGACTATTTGCAAACCTATACCGCATATGCAAAATTGGCGCGTGATGCCGGCTTAACATTGAACGAGGAAGAATTGGCTGAAATTGACGAGCAAATTGAGTCCATTCGTTCCACGGCAGCGTCTAGCGATTATTCCTTGAACCGTTTCCTTGTCAATACATACGGCAAAGGCGTAAATGAAAAACTCTTGCGCGAGATTATGGAAGAAAGACAACTTGCCGCAAATTATGCTGAGCAAAAGCAAAATGAAGTGATTGACAGCATCACAGACGAGCAAATTGTTGCGGAATATGACGCAAATACAGCAAACTACGCATTGTTAAGCGTACACGGCTTTGTCGTTGCCGCAGATACTTCTGCGCTTGCAGATGACGCAACCGATGACGAAAAGGCCGCCGCAACAACCGAGGCAATGGCAAAAGCCAAAGAACAGGCAGATGCTTATGCGGCAAAAGTAACCAGTCCCGAAACACTGTATGCACAGGCAAAAGCATACAATGATAAGGCTACGGAATCTTCCGTAAAATTGGAAGACATTACCGCTGCAAATCTTGCAACTGCTTTCGGTGACGCGGCGCGCGATTGGGCAATCGCTTCTGACCGCGCTGTCGGCGATGTGACGGTTCTGGAAAGTGCAAACGGCTACGCTGTTGTTTATATGGCAGAACTCCCCCACAAAGATGTTACAAAGCCGGTCGATGTTCGCCATGTTTTAATTCAGTTTGACAGCAAAACCGACAGCGACGGCAATACCGTTGCCTTGACCGATTCGGAAAAAGCCGTGTACTATCAGCAAGCGGAAGCGCTGTATAAACAGTTCTTGGAAAATCCGACGGAAGACAACTTCGCCGCCATCGCCAACAACAACAGCGATGATACCGGTTCCAACACCAACGGCGGTTTGTATGAAGAAGTGCATGTCGGCGATATGGTTACGGCATTTAACGACTGGTGCTTTGACCCTGTCAGAAAACCCGGCGACAGCGGCATTATTGAAACGAACTACGGCTATCACATTATGTACTATGTCGGCAATGACCACGAGGAAACTTGGAAATCCGATGTCCGTAATTCTTTGGCGTATACAGCCTATGAAGAGTTCGATAAGGAAATCACCGAAGGTGAAACTTATCAGAAATCCGAATCCAAATGGGCAATCAAATGGAGTGCTTCTCAGTTAGAAAACCTGATTACAAGAAGATATATCAATTATTGATTTACGCTGAAAGAAATGCAATAAACCGTGCTGTGTAATAACAGCACGGTTTTTTTACAGTTTTAAAAAATATTATTCTGACTTGTAACGCCGAATATCCGTCATTGGCATTGCAGCATAAGCCGCCGCAAAAGAAAAGCCGTATGCGCAACCTGTTGGAAACAAATCCATCAGCGGTTGCAATACAAACGAGCGATTGAGAATTTCGGGATGCGGTACACACAGATTCGGCGTGTTTGCCGTGTAGTTTTCTGCCAGCAACACATCAATATCTATGCAGCGCGGCCCGTTTTTAAACAACCGCACCCTGCCGAGCGCGGCTTCAATACCAAGCGCGGCGCCGAGTACCGTTTCCGGTGAAAAATCCGTTTCGATTTCGACCGCCATATTTAAGAAATCGTCTTGTGCTTTATATCCGTACGGTTCCGTTTCATAAATGAAAGATTTGTTGATAATTCTTGTGTTCGGCAAGCGCGCAAGCGATTCCAGCGCATCGTTTAAGTTTCGCAGGCGGTCACCGATATTGGTGCCGAGCCCCAAGACCATTTTCATTCGCCTGTCTCCCCTGTCAATTCATTTTGACGCGTTCTTGTGATTTCTACTGCAACATACGCAAAATCCGCTTGAATGGGCGCCTGTGGCTTTTTAACGCACACTGTAATCTCACGCACGGCATTATATGTAGACAGCACAGCGTCCGCAACGGTTTGCGCCGCTTTTTCAAGTAAATCAAACTTTTCAGAAAGGAAAGCCGCGCGGGCGGTTTTTAAAATTTTCGCGTAACTGACCGTATCGTCCACACGATCGGTCACGCAGGGCACGCACAACGAAACCGAACAAACCAAATCCAGAACAAACGGCTGTCCTTCTTCTTTTTCCTCGGGATTTACACCGTGATACGCATATAAACGCAAACCTTTGATACTGATTTTATCCATTTTCTTTTCCTCTCACCAAAGCGTCGGTCATTTTAGCCGCCAGCACAGACTCGCGAATGTGATGCACACGAATAAAATCCGTACCGCCTGCAATGGCGAGGGTATCCGCCGCCAAAGTCCCATACAAACGGTCATCCCCCTCTGCGGCGGTTTCATTCGCCACAACGCGCTTGCAGGAAAGCGCTGTCAGCAATGCGCGGTCCTGCCGTTTTAATGCGCGAATATTCCGAATCAACTCCAAATTATCCGTATGGCTTTTCCCAAACCCGATGCCCATGTCAAAGCAAATCTGTTCGGGATGTATGCCCACCGCACAGCACTGCTTCTCCATTCGGTCAAAAAACGCCAAAACATCCTCTGTTACGCCGTTTTCGTAATTGGCAACCGTGTCGGCATCGGCATTGCCGCTGTGCATCACAATCCACCCTGCGCCGTAACGCTTCACAACCGCAGCCATTTCGGCAGAAAATCTGCCGCTGACATCGTTAATAATCCGGGCGCCGTTTCGGAGCGCGTACTCCGCCACCAAAGGATAAAAGGTATCTACTGAAATCGGTATCTGCAAACGGTTTGCAAGAAATGGCAAATACTGTTTTAATACTTCCAATTCTTCCGTATCGGAAAGCGGCGTATGACCGGGGCGTGTTGACTGTGCGCCGATGTCCAACAGGTCCGTACCGTTTTTTTCCATCTCTAAGGCGCGGTTTAAAGCAACCTGCGGTGTATTCCATTTGCCGCCGTCAAAAAAAGAGTCGGGCGTTACATTTAAAATCCCCATAATATAGGTGCGCGTGTTTAGGGGAAATGCAAAACCGTTTCCGCGAAAATAATGCATACTAATTCCCCCGCAGTAAAGACATAGCCTCCGCGCGTGTGCGCGCGTCTTTTCGCATAATCCCGCGCAAAGCCGATGTTTGCGTTTTCGCGCCTGCGGCACGCGCGCCGCGCATCGTCATACACAAATGCTCCGCCTCTACAACAACGGCAATCCCTTTCGGCGACAAATTCTCCTCCAAAAAGTCTGCAATTTGAGAGGTTAAGCGTTCTTGCAACTGCGGTTTTTTAGAAAAACTGTCCACAATTCTCGCAAGTTTTGAAAGACCGATGACTTTACCGTCAGAGGGAATATAGGCAATATGCGCCTTTCCGACAAACGGCAGTAAATGATGCTCACACATAGAATACATAGGGATATCACGCACAATGACCATTTCATCATTATCGGTTTCGTTAAAGATTTTCAAATGCTTTGTGGGGTCATCTTCCAATCCCGCGAAAATTTCAGCATACATATTCGCAACGCGTTTCGGCGTTTCCACAAGTCCCTCGCGGTCAGGGTCTTCCCCTATGGCAAGTAAAATTTCCCGAACAGCGTTCTCAATTCGTTGTTTATCCATTGTATTTGTATCTCCTTGTCTTACACAAATGAAAATTGCACCGTAAGCATTTGCTCATCATGCACATAC
>CAMGGF010000038.1 GCA_946055445.1 uncultured Ruminococcus sp.
TATACAGTTTATAATTATACTTGTATTTTTTTTAAAAGTCAACTGCCGCAAGCCCTTATCCTGCAAAACCGCAGTTGGAAAAATTAGATAATTTGCATAAAAATTCCACAGACAAAAACGACGGCATCCGCATCCAAACAGATGTGGGATACCGTCGTGTGCAAAATGCGGTTATTCTTCAGGTTTTGTCATTTGTTTGACCATTTGATTACCGTACACCGCCGCGCCGGTAATCAGCACCCCCTGCACCGCCGAATCTACCGAAACGCCCGCCAACGCAAGCGTACCGAGTATGCCAAACGGCAACAATATCAGCGGAATATATTTATCGGGAATTTTATCAATTCCCTTGATAATCTTACCGAGGATATTCAGCGCGGGAATCAAAATCAGCGCATTTTGCGTGATATACTGTAAAAAATCCATTTCAGCCTCCTGTTTTCAAAAATATACAAAGTGCGGCGCCGAGCGCAGTACCGACAGCGGTTACGACTGCAAAAATCAGTTTATCCCAAAGCCGTGTCGGGCGTTCACTGACCGATTTGATGCTTTCTTTGAGTTCTCCCAAAGTAACCAGCATACTGTCGAGTTTTGTATTCATTTCCGCACTTGCCACGGCAAAGCCGTTGACCTTGGAGTAAAGGTGTTTGACATCTGCCTCTAACGCCGAAATTCTGTGTTCATACAAATCCTTTTCCGGCACCGCGCTCACCTCAAATCGGACTTGTTTACATATCCCGTTACATTTTGGGCAATCGGTGTCTTGCCTGCTCGCTCGGCGGAAGATGTGATTCGGTATCTGCCGTTGATTTCCTTGCCGTCATAGATATAAAATGTTCCCGATTTTTTTGCCGCCGCCGTTTTGGCGGTTGCGGAAACATATAGCGGCGTATTGTGCAGTGTCACCATCATTTTCGCTGAAAACGGGGCGTTGGGTTTGTTCGGCGCACTCGCTTTTTTGTATCCGTTCAAGCCGTTTTTCACCATAATATCGGGATAATTTTTATAAGCAAAATTCAAATCCACTCTGCCCGCAATCCCGTCCGTTGTCCCGTTTGATGTGTACTGCCAAAGCCCGTAGGGACGCGCAAAAGTCGTGTTGTTCACCCAATGCGCCAACCAAATATCATATTTTTCAAAGATATCTTCGCGCACTTTGGTGTTGAGCCACGAATAATTCATATACACACTGACATAATACCCTGCATCTTCAAGGGTTTCGCAAAATGCGGCAACGATGTCGGAGATTTCCTCTTTCGACAAATCCTTTTGACGGTCGTCCTCTACATCATAGCAAATCGGAAATTCGAATGTCTTACCTTTGAGAAGGCGCAGGCAGTACGCCGCCTCCTCTTTCGCTTGCGCAACGGTTTTTGCATAACTGTAATGATACGCGCCGACGAAAACCCCTGCGGCTTTGGCATTTTGATAGTTTTTTTCAAAAGTTTCGTCCGCCTGACCGACGAATCTGCCGTAACCTACACGCAGCATTGCAAACTGCACGCCGGATGCCTTAACCTTGTTCCAGTTAATTTCCCCCTGCCATTTGGACACATCTATTCCGCGATATAGTTTTTCCATATATGAATTCCTCCTTGTTACAGTTTATTCTCGATGGCGGTTACTCTTGCCTCCAAATCGGAAACAGCCCCCGAAACACCGCCCGCATACGAAAGAACCGCTTGCGCATTGGTGGGGGTTACCTGCGCAATCTGACATTCCGGATTTTGGGGCAGAGCAAACGGTGCGGTTTCGGCGCATTCCGTTTGCGTTACGGATAATGCGCGCACATAAATCAGCGTCACCGGCGTATCGGCAGTAACCGCCTCGTCCAGCATTTCGCAAAACGGCGCCATCTCCAATTCGCTGTAAATATACGCTGTATTATTTGCTGTTGCAAAACAAACACATTCCGTTTTTCCGCTTTGCTGCACAAATGCCGTATAGTCCTTATTGGTTATCAGCGGTGTTTCCGTCACCGTATACGCATTACAGCACCCCGAAGTACCGACTTGTTTGTAGGCGTCTGCCGGCAACTGCACGGTATAGCGATATACGGTATGTTCGCCGTCGGTTAACTGTAAAGCAGTCGATGCATCCACCATAGAAGCAGAAACAAATACACGGTTGGTACGGCGAACAGATTTTCCGCTGATAAAATCAAAGCAATCCGCATGCACGGCATCGACTGCACACAGCGGCGTATCAAATTGGCAGCGAAGTATGATGGAAGACGCTTTTTCGCCGATGAAAATCCCCTCCCAATCGCTGTTCAGAATCGACTGATAATTCGCCTGCGAAACAGAGACACCCGTACTTTCTAAAATAACCAGACCACTGTCATCCGTTGTGAATTCCAGTTGAGAGGTGTTCAAATTACTTTGCGAAGTATGGCAAAAATAGTAGTATTTATCCCCTACGCGTATGAATGATGTGCACTTTTTCGTGACACTGTCGAACCGTTTTGCAAGAATGTATGTCGTATTCGGCTGAAAATAAAAATACACCCGCGCATAGGTGCCGTTTTTTTCAAATACGGCATATCGGGAACTGTCTAAAATCGGTTCCAGTACATTTTTGCCAATGCATACAAGCGCGTCGGATAAAGTCTCGCCTGCGTTTTTTTGGCAGATTTCCACCTTGTCGGCAAGCGAGCCTTCCGCAATGCCGGGCAATGTGAAAACGCCCGTACCGCGCGTGGTTTTATACAGCGGCAGACCGTAAAAATCTTCGTTCATTTTTGCCGCGATTTCGCTACGGTCGGCATCGGTCAAAATATAGGCATCCCCTTTATCTCCCTTTTCGCCTTTAAAGGTGTTTTGCCGAATCGCCTCTAAAAGTTGGTTAACCGAAAAGGAATGATTTTCGTCAATCAAGCGGTCGGTATTTTCCAAAGCAGAAAAATACAATCGCACGGTTTTTGCCTTAATCACCTGCTCGGTTTTACCGTTTTCTGCAATCTGCACGATATTGAACACGCACAGCGCGGTCATTTGTGCAGTCACTTCTACAGGCAGTTCCACCGTGATTTGATTTTGTGCGTCAGGCGTTAAATATGCCGTGCGCGCCGTGCCCGAAACGGTTACGAATTCCGCATAATAGCGGTATTCGGGCAAAACAAGGCTTTCTTCGAGTGTAAACACAAGCGCAGTAGCGTTATGCTCATACATGTTCCCCGCCGAGCGCGTGTCCGTTTGCTCTTCGGGTGCGGCGGTCACCGAAATTTGTAAAATATTTTGTTTCATTGCGTCCCTCCGAATTGTTGTAAAGTTTGATGAAAGGGTTTTGCGGGATTTACAAGGCTGAAATCCATTAAAAAGGGATACTGTAAACACGCGCGCAGTTTTGAGTCCGCTTTTTGGGACAGTGTGTAGACGCGTTGGCGTGTAATTCCACAGGTGCGCGCCGCCTGCGACACGGAAACGCCCTCCATAAACAGCAGTTTTGCGATACACCGTTCTTCGGCGTTCAACTCTGTTTCGAGCGCGTGGCGTACCAGCCGTTGCAGTGTATCCGTTTTGCGCTGTATAACAAACCGCGCCGCCGCGCCGTTCTTAAAATCCGCGGCTGTCAAGGGTTCAAAGCATTCGGACAAATACGCATAGTCCTCTCCCGACAGCAAAATCGGTGTGTCGGGCATTTGTAAATTCATAGCATTCTCCTTTCGTTTGTAAAAGAAAACAACACCTATGTGCAGACTTTACATCTGCAATAGGTGTTGCCGTTAGAACATTTGTTCGCCTTGCACTATTTATTATAGGGGTTTTTCAAATTCTGTCAAGGGAAAAATCCGTTTGGTGCAAAATTATTCTGTTGTTTCACCGGCAGGCGCGGCAGACGCTTCGCGAAACACGAATGTGTCACCGTCCACGGTGCAAAGATACCGTTTGTTTGCCTGCACCTTGCCTTTGAGCATTTCTTCGGACAGGGCGTCCTCAATTTTGCTTTGAATGGCGCGTTTTAACGGGCGCGCACCGTAGACTTCATCAAAACCCGCGTCGGCGATTTTGTCGACCGCTTCGTCGGAGAAATCGACGGTTATATCGAGCGATGCCGTGCGCTGTTTCAAATTGTCCAAAAGCCGCTTTGCAATTTCGCGGATTTCTTGCCTTTGCAAACGCTGGAACACAATGATGTCATCGACGCGGTTTAAAAATTCGGGACGGAAGGTGTTTTTCAGTTCGCCCATCACCGATTCTTTGATTTTTTCATCGTTTTGTTCGCGTGCCTCGGCGCTGTCCGCAAAACCGAATGCCGCCTGTTTCGCAGTAATCAGTTTTGCACCGACATTCGAAGTCATAATAATCACGCAGTTTTTGAAATCGACGCGCCGCCCCTGACTGTCGGTCAAAATACCGTCATCGAGAATTTGCAGCAGCATATTGAACACATCGGGGTGCGCTTTTTCGATTTCGTCAAACAACACCACGGAATACGGCTTTCTTCTGACCTTTTCCGTCAGTTGCCCACCCTCGTCGTAGCCGACATAGCCGGGCGGCGAACCGACAAGGCGCGAAACGGTGTGTTTTTCCATATATTCGGACATATCAAGCCGTATCATCGCGTTTTCGTCGCCGAACATGGCGGCGGCAAGCGCTTTGCAAAGTTCGGTTTTGCCCACGCCCGTGGGCCCTAAAAAGATAAACGAACCAATCGGCTTTTTGGGGTCTTTTAAACCCACTCTGCCGCGGCGAATGGCGCGGGAAACCGCTTTAACCGCCTCCTCCTGCCCGACAATACGGCGGTGGAGTTCGTCCTCCATATGCAACAGCCGTTCGCTTTCCTCGGTGGTCAGTTGGGTAATCGGAATGCCCGTCCACGAGGCGACGATTTCCGCGACCTCGGTTTCGCCGACTTCATCGCGGCTGTGTCCTGTTTCTTTGAGCCACGCCTGCTGTTTGTTTTCGAGTTCCAGCGAGAGTTTTCGCTCTTCGTCACGCAAGGCGGCGGCGCGCTCAAATTCCTGATTGTTGACCGCCGTCTGTTTTTCGGCTTCGAGTTCCTTTTTGCGCGTTTCCAAGTCTTTAATGTCGGGCGGTGCTGTAAAGGTTTGCAACCTTACACGCGAAGCCGCCTCGTCAATCAAGTCGATTGCCTTATCGGGTAGATAGCGGTCACCGATATAGCGTGCGGACAGTTGCACCGCCGCCGTAATCGCCGCATCGGTGATTTTGACCTTGTGGTGCGCCTCGTATTTGTCGCGGATCCCTTTGAGAATTTCGATTGCTTCTTCCTCACTCGGCTCACCGACGGTAATCGGCTGGAAACGGCGTTCCAGCGCGGCGTCTTTTTCGATATTTTTGCGGTATTCTTCAATCGTCGTTGCGCCGATAACCTGCAATTCGCCGCGCGCCAACGAGGGTTTTAAGATATTGGCGGCGTCTACCGCCCCCTCGGCACTGCCTGCACCGATGAGCGTGTGCACCTCATCAATAAACAGGATAATATCGTCCGACGCTTTGACCTCGTCAATCACTTTTTTGATGCGTTCTTCAAAGTCACCGCGGTATTTGGTACCCGCAACCATACCCGTTAAATCAAGGGAAACAATGCGCTTGTCTTTGAGCAGTTCGGGCACTTCACCCGAAACGATTTTCAAAGCAAGTCCTTCTGCAATCGCGGTTTTGCCCACGCCGGGTTCGCCGATTAAGCAAGGGTTGTTTTTGGTACGGCGGCTCAAAATCTGAATGACGCGTTCAATTTCATTTTGCCGCCCGATCACGGGGTCAATTTTCCCGTCGCGCGCCAATTTGGTCAAATCCCGTCCGAACTGCGACAGCACCGCGTCGCTGTTTGCACTTTCGTCTGTGTCTGCCCTGCCGTTCTGCGGCGGGCGCATCATATTTTTGGACAGTTCATTGAGAATATCATTCAAGGACACGCCGAATTGGCGAAGCATTTGCGCCGCCACGCAGGATTGCTCACGCACAATGGCAAGCAAAATATATTCCGTACCGACCAGCGGCTGCCCCATGCCGCGCGCCAAAGACGCGGCGGTTTCAATAATGTTTTTACTGCGCGGGGTGAAATCGTCGGGCGCAAGTTCCGTCGACACCCCGACACCTACGGTTTGTTTGATATAGGTTTCCGCTTGGTCATATGTGACTTTTTTGCCTGCCAGCACCGCCCCCGCAACGGTAGAGGTATCCGACAGCAACCCCAACAGCAAATGCTCACTGCCGATGTAGGTATGCCCTAAATTTTCTGCCGCCGTGACTGCGGCATTTAAAGATTTGTTGGCTTTTTCCGTAAAGCCCGTAAATTTAAACATACAAAATCTCTCCTTTCAACGAGAAAGGCAGATTTACAGTCTTTCCCGCACAATCTTTGCGCGTTCAATATCGCGTTCACGCGCGTCTAAGGTTTTGCCTGCCAAAGTGTTGATGCCCGCAGGCTGTAAGGTAAACATCAAGTCATTGACGGTTTTGGCGTCCACCTGCAAAAGGCCGCCGACAGCGCCCATACGCACTTGTGACGCCAACTTCATAAATTCCTTTGTATTTAACATTCTTGCCGATTTTAAGATACCGTATGCACGGTAAATCATATCTTCGGTTTCAACGGTTTTGAGAAGTTCCGCGCGTGCCGCGCGTTCCTGCGCCGCCAACTGCAAAACAATGGTTTTCAGGTTTTCAATCGCCGATTTTTCGGAAATACCCAAAGTCACCTGATTGCTGATTTGGTATAAATCCCCCAAAGGTGCCGAACCTTCACCGTATGCGCCACGAATGGTCAGTCCCAGTTTTGAAACGGTTGCCGCCAATGTGCCGACGCGTCCGAGCGCCGTTAAGGCGGGCAAGTGCAACATCACCGACGCGCGCATACCCGTGCCGAGATTGGTGGGGCATTCCGTCAAATACCCAAGGTGTTCATCAAACGCAAAGCGCAAGGTGTCATTTATCGCGGTATCGAGTTTGTCGGCTGTATCATACGCCGCGGCGAGCGCGAGTCCCGGCTTCATTACCTGCAAGCGAATGTGGTCCTCTTCGTTGAGCATCACGCTGATTTCTTCATCGTCTGACAACAAGAGCGCGCGCCCGTCTGCGGAGGATGCAAACTCGGGGCTGATGATATGCCGTTCCGCAAGGGAAACAATTTGTGCCTGCGTCAGCGTTTTCATTTCGATATAGTGCAATTTCGCAGCGGCGGGAACCGCATCCCGCACCAACTCGTTCACCGCCACGCGGGTTTTGGTGTCCAACCGCGCGGGGAACGGGTAATCTGCCAAATTGCGCGCCAATCGAATGCGTGTACTAATCACAACATCGCTTTGTTCGCCTTCGCCTAAATACCATTTAGCCATTTTCGTTTCCCTCCTGTTCGAGTGCTTTGATTTGGTCTCGCAAGGACGCCGCCGTTTCGTAATCCTGCAAGTTTACGGCGTTTTGCAACTGCTCGCGCAGTTCGTCAATACGGGAATTTTTCTTTTGCACGGGTGAACCGTTCGGGATTTTGCCCTCGTGCCGTGTACGGCCGTGAATACGCTCGACGGACGGCATCAGTTTGTCATAGAATGTTCCGTAACAGTCTGCACAGCCGACCTTCCCGCTTTTCACGATATCGTTAAACGAACAGCCGCATTTTTCACAGCGCAATACGCTGTTGCTCAAATGACCGACAGCGGCAGGCTCAAACAGAGAACTTAACATATCCGAAAAGCCAAAGCCGAAATCCGAAAAGGCGTTCGTATAGCCGAGGGTTTTTGCACAGTCCGCGCAAAGATGCGCCTCGGTGCTTTCCCCGTTGACAATGCGTTTAATATGGGTGGTTGCTTCCTGTTTTTTACAGTTTTGACACAGCATAAAAATCTCTCCTTTACTGCATAGTTGCAAGCAACATTTGTTTGAAAATTGCGGCACGCACACGGTCGCGTTCATCTGCGGACAGGTGCGTGTAGGCTTGGTCGCGCAGCGCCGCATACATAATCGCCGCCTCTTTTTCCGAAAGCATGCCGTGCGCGCAAAGGTTTTGCAAATTCGCACGGCAGGTTTTTTCGTCTACCTTGTCGCCGATGGAATTGACAAGGTGCATTTTCAGCGCCTCATAATTGTATGTCGCACGGGTGATTTTAATGTATCCACCGCCGCCGCGCCGACTTTCGACGATATAACCGTGCTCGGGTGTGAAGCGCGAGGAAATTACATAGTTGATTTGGCTGGGCACGCAACCGATTTGCTCTGCCAAATCGTTACGGCGAATTTCCGCCGTGCCGTCATCTCCGAGCATTTGCACGATTAAATCGGCGATTTCTTTACTTAAATTCATTTTGCCGTTCACCTCGTTTCGGTGATTTTTTATTCTTTGTCAAATTTGACTTTGACTATCTTTGACCTTTGACAAATATTATTATACCCAAAGGTCAGGAAAAGTCAAAAGTCAAAAAAGGTCAAATTTGATTTTTACCTTTCGTTTTTGGCTTGAAATCCGAATTTTTCTTCAATTTTCTCTTGTTTTCTTTGATTTTCATATTTTTCTCTTTTTTCACTGCGCAACTGTTCCATGCGGCATTTTGCGCAAATCTATTTATATATGAAACGCGAAAAGAAAATATGCACACAAAATTTGTGACTGTCATAGTATGGAATGAAAGCGGCGGGAACACCCGGCAAAACGCTTTCAACCCCTTAGGGGAAAGGAGGAGCATTATGAACTTCTGCGGGTTCGGTAACAATAGTTTGCTGATTCTTGTCATTATCATCATCCTGCTTTCGGACAGCGGTTTCGGCTGCGGTGGCGGTTGCAGACATGACCGTGACAGAGACTGTGACTGCGGTTGCGGCTGTGGCTGCTGCTAATCGTCACAAAAACGGAGCCGTGGGCGAACTTTCGCCCACGGCTCTTTCTTTTTTCCATATTCAAATGCAAAAACAACTTACTCTGCTGTTTTGCCCAAAGTAAGCATATGAATTGCACCCACGGGGCACTCCTGTGCGCATTTGCCGCAACCGACACACTTTTCATAATCCACATGCGCGGTATTATTTGCGACTTTCACGGCATCGCTTTCGCACACCTTTTGGCATTTCATACAGCCGATACAGCCGACCGTGCATTCTTTGCGCG
>CAMGGF010000039.1 GCA_946055445.1 uncultured Ruminococcus sp.
CCGTGGATTTTGATGTAATTTTATGCGGGCGTGGAAGCCCGCCACTACGCGCACGCAATGAAAGTTCAGGGTAGGGCGGGGGTTTGAATTACTCGCCTGACGGCTCAGACAGCGCTTCTGCTCATTTCATTCGCAGAGGTATCCACCGGACACCCGCAAAAAAATGCCCCGCAGGGAATGCGGGGCAGAGTTTCTGTCTGTGGAAAAAGGGTTATTTCGCCTCGGATTCCCAACCGAACTGATAATACGCATTACTGCCGCTTTCAAAGGTCAGGGTTTGCGTGCCGTAGGGGGCGAGCGAGCCTTCACCCGTAACAGTGGCGGTCACGGTCATATTTTTATCGTAGGAAAGCGAAAGCAATTCATCGGTTGCGGCGTTAAAAGTCGCAATAATCACGCAATCGTGCGGCACAAGGGTGTATTCCGACACAGTAAAGGAGTTTTCCGCACGGTTCAGTTTTGCCAATACATCGGCGGGATTGCGGAAAGAAATGGCTTTCTCAATCGAAGCGGGCGTATTTTTCAAATGAATTTCAACCGTGCGTGTCAACTCGGTTACAACGGGCTCTTCGGCGGAATTGTTTTCCGTGGTCGGCGTGACCGAAGTGTAAATTGCATCAATATCGTCAAGCGTCAGCGCCGTAACGGTATTGCCGCCCTTTAAGTACAGAATATCGTTCAAATCCGTGCCGGCTTCGACTTCCACATTGCTCGGCAGTGCGTCCGAAATCCCGCCCGAAATCATATCTTTATACAGCCGCACGGCTTTTGCAAGCGGGGTGTTTTCTTCGGATTTGTTGCCTGCGGCGTCGGTCAGCGCAATGGTGTCATTGTGCACCCAGAAATTCTCGGAGTACACCGTAGCGGGTTTTTGTGTTTTTATGGCGTTTGCAATGCGGGTGTAATATTCTAACGCTTCGGCACTGTTGCCTTTCAACTGTGCCTGCTCTTCCGCGCTCAAAAGCGCCAGCACTTTCGAGAACAGTTCGGCATCGTCATTGTAAGCATACCGCGATTTTAAATCGTTGTAGTTGAGCGAGATGGTGGTGTCCGCATTTTTTTCTTCGTATTCTTCAAACAGTGTGCTCAACAGTTCGGTCGGCAACACGGTTTCCAATTCCCCATAGGTGAAGGTGAACATCGCGTCGTGCAAATCGGTTTTCAGTGTCACGGCAACCGGCTCGGGCGTTTCTTCACCTGTGCTTATATCGCACGAGGTCAACACCAAAGCAACCATCGCAAGAGATAACAGAACGCAAATCAGTTTCAAACTCTTTTTCTGCATAATTTTCCCCTTTTCCATATTAAAAATACGCTTAATATTTGTCTTTTAACCCTTCGCTGTCAAACAGAAATGCGGTTTCCAGCAAAATGTCAATTCCCGCTTCAACGGTTTTCGGGTCCAAATTGTCGGCTGTGTCGCCGCGGGTGTGGTAGTAGCGCGCAGGCGTGGGGTCCATTGCCGCAAGCGCCACGGCTTTCATACCGCCCTGCTGAATGGCCGCCGCGTCGGACGAGCCGAAAAATACATTGGCATAGTCGAGATTATACCCGGCAATTTCGCTTGCCTTTTTAAGCAATGCCGCCGCTTGACTGTCGAGTTTCACGGTGCCACTCATATCCTTGTTGTAAACACCCATAAAATCAAAGTCGCGCAAAGTGTCGGTTGCAACGAACACGGTTTCGACATCGTCTTCGTTTGCGTGTTTTGCGGCGAATGCTTTTGCGCCGCGCAAACCCGCTTCTTCGCACGCCATGGAAACAGCCACAACCTCGGTGTTTTCAAAGCGAATGTCATTTGCCGCCATGTAACGCAGCACCGCCATCGAGGCGAACACGCCCGTTAAATTGTCATTTGCACCCGGCACAACCAATTTCCAGTTTACAAAGAACGCACCGAGTGACATCGGCACAATCGTTACAAATGCCAAAACCAAAACCATGGTGGAAAGCCACGCGGGAATCGGGAACAGCGAAACAATATCCAAAGCGAACTGCACAAACACCGAGCCGAACGCCAACGCGATGACGGTGGTCAGCAATTTACCGCCGCCGAGGTGTGTGTAGGTCCATTCATACGCGGAATCAATGTGGCCGCTGAAAATAATGCGGCGTTTGGTTTCGCCTGCGGCTTTTCGGGCGCAAACCACATTGCAGGTGCGCCGTTTCGGAAAAAACGGGTCCAACAGCGGCTTATACAGCAAAAATTCGCATACCATAAATAACAAAGCCAAAAAGGACAGGACAAGCGCCGCAATGTTAAACGCGGTGCTCAGCGTCGGAACGGCATCAAAGCGGCTTAAAATGAGCAGTACCGCCGAAACCAGCATCATAATGACATCGAGGAGCACCCAGCCCATAAACGCTTTGGGGTGGAGTTCAAAATCCTCGGTTTCCACCGTATCGGCAACCGATTTCATCGATTCGGCGACATACGCCTGCGCTTTGCGCTCGCTTTCCTCGCCGGACTCGCGCGGCCCGATTTCCTTGCAGACTTTTTTAATTTCGCGCAAGGTGTAGTTGGTCATTTCCCGCCGACGGGAAGGATAATTCGCATTGCTTTCGCGTGCTTGCATAACATCACTCCGTAATAGAAATTCCCTTTTTAATTTCTATATTTTAACATATAAACGAAAAAAAGTCGATAGGTATTTTCAAATCACGATGGGTTATTGACAGAAAGCCCGAAAACCCGTAAAATATACCTGTATGTGAAAAGCGAGGAAGTATTTGGATATGGCAAAAAAACGCTCGAAAAAGCAGTTGAAAGCAAAAGGGATTTTGGCACTGCTTTTGGCAGTGGTGCTTGTGGGATTGAGTGTCGGTTTTGCGGTGAGCGAAAAGCGAAAGCCTGATAAAGTGCAACCGGAACCTTCAACCGAGGCGCCAACCGAAGCACCGACCGAAATACCGACAGAAGCGCAAACCGAAGCGCCCGTACCGGAACCGACGGAAAACACGCCGCCGGTTTCTTTGCCGCAGGCAACAAAGGGCAATCCGGTTACGGTTTCGCCCGACGGCGAGCATTGGGAATTGACGCTTTTGAATTTGCAGTACCGTCTGCCCGAAGACTACAAACCGACCTTAAAAGCGGCGGTCGAGGGGAGCAGCGCGCAGTTGGATGCGCGCGTGGCGCCGTATTATGCGGAAATGTATGCGGCAGCAAAGGCAGACGGGTGCACCTTAACGCCGTATTCGGGATACCGCACCTATGCGCGGCAACAGGAAAATTTTGAGCGCAAGGTGTCTTATTATGTGTCGCAGGGGTTGAGCGAACCCGAGGCAACCGCGAAAACGCAAACGCGTATTATGCCCGCAGGCGCGTCAGAGCACAATATGGGCTTTGCGATGGATATTGTCAGCGCGAGTGCGGATTTTGTTTCAACCAAAGAGTTTTCTTGGCTGTTAGAGCACGCGCGCGAATACGGGTTTATTCTGCGCTACCCTGAAAATAAAACCGAAATCACGGGCGTGATGTATGAGCCGTGGCATTGGCGGTATGTCGGCAAAGAGGCCGCCGCCGCGATGCACCAAAGCGGCCAATGTTTAGAAGAATATTTAGGTATCGCTTAAAAGAGCGAAAAGGAGAGATTGTATGCTGACCATTCAAAACGGACAATTTTCCATGGACGGCAAGCCGTTTTCGATTTATTCGGGCGCAATGCACTATTTCCGCATTCCCCGTGCACATTGGGAGGACCGCCTATTAAAATTGAAGGCGGCGGGCTTTAACACGGTGGAAACCTATGTTTGCTGGAATTTGCATGAGCCGCGCCCCGGTGAGTTTGATTTTTCGGGGATGCTTGACATTGCCGAATATTTGCGTTTGGCGCAAAAAGTCGGTTTGTACGCGATTGTGCGCCCGGGCCCCTATATTTGCGCCGAATGGGATTTCGGCGGGTTCCCCGCGTGGCTGTTAAAAGACAAAAATATGCGGCTTCGCTGTAACTACGAGCCGTATCTTGCGTGTGTACGCCGCTATTACAATGCGCTCGGCGAGCAGATTAACGGTTTTTTGGAGAAAAACGGCGGCAATATTATTGCGATGCAGGTTGAAAACGAATATGGCAGTTACGGCAATGACAAACAATATTTGCAGGCCATTCGCAAAATTATGGGCGAAGCGGGTATGGATTCGTTCCTATTCACTTCCGACAGCGACTGTAACTGGATGCTGTCGGGCGGCGGACTTCCCGATGTGTTTAAAGTGATGAACTTCGGCTCACGCACAAAAATGCTGTTAAAGAAATTGGACAACTACCAAACCGATATGCCCTATATGTGCGGCGAATTTTGGGACGGTTGGTTTGACCACTGGGGCGGCATTCACCACACGCGCCCGAGCATACAAATTGAAAAGGAAATCAAGGATTTCCTCGATATGGACGCAAGTTTCAATATGTATATGTTCCACGGCGGCACAAACTTCGGCTTTACCGCGGGTGCAAACTGCACAAACGGGCAATACACCCCGACCGTCACGAGTTACGATTACAGCGCGCCGTTAACCGAATGGGGCGCATATACCCCGACCTATCACGCCGTGCGCAAACTCCTTTTGGAAAAACAGGGCTTGGAAGCAGGTGTTTTGCCGCCCGAGCCGAAACTCCAATATATCGGCACGGTGGAACTCACGCAGTCGGCGGGGCTGTTTGACAACCTTGAAAACATCGGCACAACGCAGTACAGCCCCACGCCCGAAAGTATGGAACAATTCGACCAAAACTTCGGCTACATTCTGTACTCCACCACCGTCAAGGGCAAATATGAGTCTTTGACACTCTCTGTGGAGGGTGTGCACGACAACGCCTATCTGTTTGTGGACGGGGAACTGAAAAAGACCTATTACCGCAATCAAAACCCGAATATGAAAGACGGCGACGGCTTTACATACCGTTTGGGGAGCATCAAGGGCGAAAAGAAAATCGAAATCCTCGTAGATGCGATGGGGCGCGTCAATTACGGCAAATATTTGTATGACCGCAAGGGCATTGCCCGCGTGATGCTCGGCAATCAGGTGGTGTTTGACTGGCAAATTACAACATTGCCGCTGGACAATATCGACAAAGTGCAGTACGGCACGGCGGGAACCCAATTCCCGCGTTTTTACAAAGGCACATTCAAAGCCGCCACGGACGCGGACTGCTTTGTGGATATGACAGGCTTTCAAAAGGGCTGTGTATTCGTGAATGGCTTTAATTTGGGCCGCTATTGGGCGGCAGGCCCGCAGGCGACGCTGTATCTGCCGCAGGATGTGCTCAAAGACGAAAATGAAATCGTCATTTTTGAACAAGAGGGCACAGACCGTCAAACCGTGGAAATCACCGACACGCCGAAATTAAGCCAAATGAAAAAGCGCAGTCTGTGTTTTTGGAAAAAATAAAATGCAAAAAATACAGGGGACAAAAAACAGAATTTTGTCCCCATGTGTTTCTGAGGAGGAAGATTCGTGAAAAAGCAGAAAAATTTCATATTGAGAAGCGAAAAATGCCAAAATCTATTATTTGTTCTCCTCACTATTATTCTTGTTTTTATAATCATTTTTACACAAAAATTACCTGTTAGTATTGGAGTGTTCACTGCACTCATTATTTTGCCAATTGGGTTTTTCGGTAAAAAGGTCGATTACGATTGGGGAAAAATGTTTGCTTTTGGGTTGCTTTTTTCTCTCATAGCGAGTGGAGTGAGTATAGGATTCTACTCTTTAGTAAAACATTCTGTGTTTTTAGATGAAATTATGTCTTGGACAATACCAAACCCATGGTAAGGGGACAATCATCAATCAGGAATGAAAACACAGGGGACGGTTCTCTGTGCTATTAAAAATCGAGTAAAAATTGGAACACAAGGAACCGTCCCCTGATTGACGTGCTATATTTGTGCGTAGGGAACGGTCTTGACCGTTCCGTAAAACACCAAGGCGGGCAAAAACCGTCCCCTGTCTTATAGAGCCAATTGACTGGGAAGTTCGAGAGGAGCGGTAATTATTATTGAATTTAGAGGATATTTAACGGGCAAAACGCTGAAAGATTTTCAGAAAAGGCGAACAAACTTTTGGCGAGTGGTTATGTCGTTCGCGTTTCTGCTGATGATTCCTGTTTTTATGTTTATGTTTTGGGGCAAGGTGGTTCTGTGGAAAATGCTTTGTGCTTTTTTGCTTTTCCCGATTGGTGCTGTGGTTTTTCCATATTTTGCCGTAAAGGCGGACAAAAATAAATCTGTACCGAAACGGATTCATATCAGCGACAACATACTTCAGTATGCTTCCGACCAATTTACAGAGAGCAGAAATATAGAAGAAGTAAAATCTGTTTGGGATTACGGGGAATATTATATCATCATTTTCGGTAAATTGGGTCAGCTTTTTCCGTATTTTGTGTGCCAAAAAAACTTGCTGACAAAAGGATCAATAGACGAGTTTGAAGCCCTGTTCGCGGGGAAAATTGAAAGGAAAGCAGAGAAAAAGGCAGTGTGAATCAAAGGAAACACAGGGGACGGTTCTCTGTACTATTAAAAATCGAGTAAAAATTGGAACACAAGGAACCGTCCCCTGATTGCCTCCCCTGATTGCCTGCATATTGCAAGGCATTATTGACTTGTTTTAGAGGTCATTGCTATGAAAATAAGTATGTTTAAATTTTATAAAACAAGTGTTATTTCCTTCATAGCACTTGCAACCATATTAATAATTGCATCGTTGGCATATACCGCTTTTTATACAGATGGGGAAATGGATGAATGCATTATGATGTATATTTCTATTCCGATCGGATTTGCTATCTCGTTATTTCCGATTTTAATTAATTACAGACAATTAACCCATGTATCCTTGGATCACGACAAGTGCATTTCATATTCCTTATTAGGAAAAAAGCTCTGTCAAATAAATTATAATGAATATGTATTTTATTCTTTTTTTGACGTGAGATTTGCCTATGCACCCCCGGTGAGATTCATTGCACTTTCAAATTTGCCTTTTGTATGTAATCAGAATCCTAAAAGCATTTTTGAAAAAAAGTTTTACGGCGCATATGATCAAAAACAAATCATTATTTTTCCATATGACGATCAAGTTGCTCCGTTGCTAAATCTCGATAATTGGCAAAAAACACAGGACAATCAGGGGACGGTTCTCTGATTGTTCGTGCGACAATCTTGTGCAATATTGAAAAAAATATTATTTGTTACGAACGGAGAGCATTATGTGGTTTAAAAACAAATATGAAACCCCCGGCAAAGACTATACCATTCCGCAAATTGATTTAAGCGTTGCGCCTGAAAATGCAGACGAAAACTTACGCTACCTGTTTACGCCGTCCACGGTGGACGAAGGGCAGGGCTATTTGGGGCATCCCGATTCGGTACTCCTTTTAAACGGCGACATTCTAACCTTTTTCCCCGAGGGGCACGGCAAGGGCAGAACGCTGTCGCGCATCAGCCACGACGGCGGCAAAACCTATCCCGATACGATTGAAAATCCGCCGAAAAGTTGGGAAACCTCGCTCGAAACCCCGACGGTATACCGTTTGGAATTTACCGAACGAGACTGGGCGGACAAGTTAATTCTCATCTGCGGCAACCCGAAATGGCCGGGCGTGCCCACGCCGGGCGGCTTTAATGTGTCGCTTTCTTCGGACGAGGGGAAAACCTGGAGCGAATACGAACTGTTTTACGGGTATGAGAATAAAGACTTTTCCTGCACGCCGATTGTGCCGATGAGTTCTTTGACCAAACTCAAAGAAAACGGCAAATTCGTCGACAAATGGATGGGGCTGTTCCACGAATGTGTGCCGGGCAGACGGTTTGTCAATTATAAAACGATTTTGACTTTTGACGAAGCGGGGAATATGCATTGGTCCAAACCCGAACGGTATTTCAAAGCCTACCGCGGGATGGAGAAAAACTCGAATATGTGCGAAGTCGAGTGCGTGCGCGCGGACGGCGGCACGGGCGACGAGTTGATGCTCATTACCCGAAGCAACACGAAAAAAATCAATTCGCTTTTGAGTTTTTCGCGCGACGAGGGCAAAACTTGGTCAAAACCCGTCGAAGCGCCCGCCGCGCTCAACGGCGAACGCCACCACGCGGAGTGGCTCCCCGACGGGCGGCTGTTCATCACCTTCCGTTCTATTGAGCGAGACAAAGAAAAACTCTCGAAGAATTATGAGAAAAAGATAATGCATTGGTATTCCGAGGGTTGGATTGCGTGGGTCGGCACATACGACGACCTGAAAAACGGGCGCGAGGGGCAGTATCGCCTGAAAATCGCGCATACCTATTTGAACAACCAAACCGCGCCGTGCATTACCGCCAACGCGGACACGGGCTACTGCGGCAATGTGGTGCTCCCCGACGGCACGGTTGTCACTTCGTCTTACGGCATATTCTCAACCGCGCAGAAAGAAAGCGGCACCTATGCGACCGACAAGGGCAAACAGGTCCGCAAAACCTATATTATTTCCAAACGCATTCGTTTGGAGGATGCGGAAAAATTGCTGAAATAATCTGTGGGAGGGGAAAATATGGACAAGACCAAAAAACGCCTTTCCAAAGGCAGAATTTGCGGGATTTTCCTCGGCAGTGTGATTTTCATATTGTTTACGCCGCTTGTTTCGTTTGTGTTCAACAGCGGGTCGGTTTTCGGTATGGCGGTCGGCATTCTGATTGTCTTTTGCGCTGTGTTTTCTCCGAAAATCAAAGGCTTTTTGCAAAACTGCCGAAAATCCGCAGGCGGCAAGGCTTTGCTAACCGTCGGCGCGGTTTTGTTGACGGTATTTTGCCTTTGGGCAATCACCGTTACGGTGCTTGTGGT
>CAMGGF010000040.1 GCA_946055445.1 uncultured Ruminococcus sp.
GCCCTTTTGTTGTGTTTTTCCCCTCCGTCACGCGCTTTGCGCGTGCCACCTCCCCGTAAACGGGGCGGTTGCGGAACGGTCAAGACCGTTCCCTACGCGTTGTCATTCTGAGCCGTTAGGCGAAGAATCTCGTTTCGCACATTTTAACTTTATGCTTTTTGAGATCCTTCGCTATGCTCAGGATGACAAATATAAATAAAAATTTAACACGGGAGGAGAACCATTTTACATACCGCGTTTATTTTGCAAAATAGGCTTGATACAGCGCATGCAATTCGTCCTCGGTGACATAGGCGGACAACGCGCCGACCGCCGTTACCGCTTTGCCGCCCGTAATGTTACCGTACGCAATGCAGGTGGAAAGCGGCGCGTCGTTTATGAGCCCGTAAATAAAGCCTGCCAAAAATGCGTCGCCCGCGCCTGTCGAGTCGGCGTTTTTGAACGCCGAAACGCTTTTCAAAAAAAACGGTTGTCCGTTTTCACTGCCGATACAACCGTCTTTGTCGACCTTTACAACCACTTTGTCAAAATAGGTATGCAGTCGCTCTGCCGCGCGTTCGGGCGTCGATTCACCCGTGATTTGCAATGCTTCCTTGCGGTTGGGGGTATAATAATCGGCAATTTCCAAGTATTTGCCGTAAGTTTCGAATGACAAATTCTCATCCCAACCGGTGTCAAGCACCATCGTGCTCCCCTCGGCTTTTAACTGTTCATACACAGGTAAAAAGCCGCCGGGCTGCATCAAAACGACTTTTGCGCCTGTTGCCGCTTTGTAAAAGGTTTCCAACGCTTCGGCACTCGGCGCAATACTGCCTTTGCCGTAGGTGAAAAAGGTGCGGTCCTCGGGCAAAATAATCGCCGAGGTAATGTTTAACGGGATTTTATCGCCTGCATACAAATTGACAGGTGCAACGCCGTTCTCGCGGAATTTTTCTTTGGCAAAACAGGAAAACATATCGTTGCCGAGTTCCGTCGCAATGCGGGTTTCAACGCCTAACCTGCCCAAATTGATCAGTGTGGCGGGTACGCCGCCGCCGAGTTGCAACGAAAAATCGTTACAGTAAATTTCCTCGCCGAGTTTCGGCAGACGCGGGAAGCCTTTATACAGCAAATCTACATTGGTTGCGCCTGCACCGGCAACAAAAGCGTTCATTTCCATTCCCCCGTGTATGCTTGATTTAAGTCCAAATACGCCGAAACCAATTGCTTGGCGAGCGCATAACTGTTGACAAGCGGATGCAGTGTCAGTGCGTCTGTTGCGGCGGCAACGCTTTTTTCGCGTATGGCAAGACTCGAGAGCCTTTCGTAGTTTTTCACGCGGCGTATCAGTTCCAAATTCTGTTCGTCCACCTTGCCGAATTTATGCGGCACCGCCTCGCCGTTTTGAATAGCACAGGTGATTTCCACAATATCCGTGTCTAAAAGCCCGTCTATCGCTCCGCAGTTCGGCACGCACAAAATCATCGAGCCGCACTCGTTTCGTGCGGCGAGTTCCATAAACCGCAACGCAACCCCTGCGTAACCGCCGTTATCTTTGCCGAAAATATCGAATTTCCAAGGGGTTTCGCGGCGCACGCCTGTTTCCGCCGCCATATAGTTGTTTTCGCGTTCGCCGTAATATGTTTCGAAAATCGCAAGCGCTTTGTCAAAATCCTTTTCTATATCCAAATCCCGAAGTGCCGCGGTCATACGGCGGTTAATGTCGGCGATTTGCTCGCCGCGTGTCTGCGGGGCGTTTAAAATGTTCGCCACTGCCTGTTCGCGGTAGTAAAAATAATACAAATATTCGTTTAAAATCGCCCCGCGTGCTTTTAAGAGCGACGGTTCAAAATACCGCATATCCGTTTTTTTGTAGGCTTCGGGGTTCTGTATCAAGTCTTGCGTAATGTCTTTGCCGCCCAAAGTGACCGACGAAAAATAAGAAAGGTGATTTAAGCCGTATACCTCGCCTGCGGCACTGCCCTCAGGTGCGCCGTATAATTTTTCAAACGAGCGAAGCATACCCGATGGCGCATCGCAAATGCCGTATGTAAAATCGTACCCCATATCCCGCAGGGTTTGACTGACGACGCCTGCGGGGTTTGTGAAATTAAACACCTTGCAATTCGGTTTTGCAAAGCGTTTCACCTGTTCGCAGTAGTCTTGCAGTGCCGCAACCGAGCGCATCGCAAACGAAAAGCCTGCCGCGCCCGTAGTTTCCTGCCCCAAAAGGCCTAAATCGAGGGCGATGCGTTCTTCGCGCACGCGCATTTCGTCGCCGCCCGGGCGAATGGTTGTAATACAATAATCCGCATCTGTAAGCGCTTCGCGGCTGTCCGTAGTCAGCGAAAACCGCAAAGACGGGCAAATGCGCTTGGCGGTTTCTTTGGCGAGCGCGCCGTAAATACGCAGTTTTTCGGGATTGTTATCCATAAAGACGAGGTCTTGGATATGCAAATCGTTTGCACGGGCGGCAAGACTGCGCGCCAAAAACAGCGAGCGCACCCCACCGCCGCCGAGTACGGCTAATTTCATAAAATCTCACCTTCGTTTGGTTCGTTTACGACATTTTGCGGCTTGCCGCCGAAAAATGCTTTGAAATTGTCTTGTAACACGGACATAAGCCGCGCCCGCGTTTCAAAACCTGCCCACGCAATGTGGGGGGTAATCAGGCAGTTTTTTGCTGTCAACAGCGGATTGTCGGCTTTGGGCGGCTCTGCCGTGAGCACATCTAACCCCGCACCCGCAATCCTGCCGCTGTTTAACGCGTCCGCCAAAGCGCGGTCATCGACCACAGGCCCGCGCGAAGTGTTGATGAGGTAGGCGGTTCTCTTCATTTTAGAGAGAAATTCCGCGTTCACAAGCCCTTCTGTATTTGCGTTTAACGGGCAGTGCAGTGTGATGAAATCCGCTTCGCGCGTGATTTCGTCTATGTCGGCCCAACGGAAGTTTTTGCGGCCGCTTTGGTCGGTTTTGTGCCCGGAAGAAGCCAAAATCTGCATATCAAACGCGGCGGCAATGTCCGCCACACGCTGTCCGATTTTGCCGAACCCGATAATGCCGATTGTTTTGCCTGCGAGTTCCGAAAGCGGCGTTTTCCAAAAGCAAAAATCGGGGCACGCTGTCCATTCCCCGTTGTGTACCGCCTCGCTGTGTATCGCTACGGCGTTTGTGAAGGCGGTGATAAACGAAAACACAAGTTGCGCCACCGCGCCCGTGGAATAGGCGGGAATATTGCAAAGCGGAATGCCCTTCTCGCGCAAATAGGCGCCGTCGGCAATGTTAAAGCCCGTGGACAAAAGCGCGACAAATTTCAAATTCGGCATACCGTCGATTTCTTCCCGTTCCAGCGGCGTTTTGTTGGTGATGACAATATCCGCGTCTTTACAGCGCGGCACGATTTCTGTGCGCGGGGTGCGGTCATATACGGTCACTTCGCCGTACTGCCGAAGCCAATCCCACGAAAGGTCGCCGGGATTGGTTGTAAACGCGTCTAAAATGACAATTTTCATCGCAATCACACTCCTCTTACATCTATTGATTTGTATATTGTACCATAAAATTGCAAACCACAACAACAAAACGGAGAAATTTTTTTGTTTTTCCATATTTTGTTGACCTCGGGCGCGTTTTGTTATACAATTAGCATAGATTTGTGCGCGCTTCGGTGCGATACTATACACAAAAAACCTCTTTCGCAAAGGGCGGTGACGGCGTTTGGCGCATAAGAAAAACAACCGAAGAAGGCTTTTGAATTTTCTTGGCTGTGTTTTGCTGATTTTGGCTCTGGCGCTGTTTTGCGTGGCACTGCTGTTTCAGGACCCGACCTTTGTGGAACACTACGATGAAATTATGCGTTGGCTTTCCGAATTTGAATATTCCGTGGCGACGCTTCCTTACCGCGGGCTTGTGATTGTCGCCATATTGCTGATATATCTTTCCAAATCGTTTGTGCCCTTGCCGATTTCCGCCGTCTGCGTGATTGCCGGTATGGCGTTTCCGTTGCCGTATGCGGTGCTCATCAACATTGTCGGGTTTGCGCTGTTGTGTATGATTAAATATTTTTGGGGCAAACATATCGGCGGGGGGCTTGTGCATAAACTTTTGTTAAAGAATGCGGAAATTGAGCGTATTCTCGAAAAAGCCGATGATAAAGCCAAAGGCGGGCTTTTGGTTGGGTTTCGGCTGGTGCCGAGTTTCCCGATTAACACCATAAGCCAGGTGTACGGCGCAATGCAGTACGATTTGAAATGGTATATGTTGCTGTCGGTTGCGGGATTTTTACCGAAACTTGTTTCATACAGCGTCATCGGCCGCAATGTATACGACCCGTTCTCTATGGCGTTCATTTTGCCGTTTGTTATTTTGTTCACGATTTCGGGGCTTTCAATGTTCGGCGTGAACAAAATGATTGACATATACAACAATAATTTTAAAAAAGATACAGGTATAAAAAAGAGTTGAAAGGATGTTTCACACGATGGCAAACCAACAGGATTTGAAAGCGATGCTTACAAGCGGGGCACTTGATGAAAGACTGCGCCGCGTGTATGTGACCGATTCGGAAGTAGAGGCGCAGTATGCGCGCTACGCCGCAGTGATTGACGCGTTTTCGGAACTTTTCTCGGGCGAGCGTGACATTCGGTTGTTTTCCGCCCCCGGCAGAACCGAAGTCGGCGGCAACCATACCGACCACAACCACGGCAGAGTGCTTGCGGCGGGCATCAATCTGGATGCGATTGCGGCGGCGGCGAAAAATGACGACAATGTTGTGCGCGTCAAAAGCGAAGGCTACCCGATGGATGTGGTGGATTTGTCCGATTTGTCGGTACAGCCGTCGGAACTCGGTCATTCCCCGGCGCTTGTACGCGGTGTGTGCCAAGGCTTTTTGAATTACGGCTATAAAATCGGCGGGTTTGACGCAGCAACGGCGTCACGCGTGCTGTCGGGCTCGGGGCTTTCGTCCTCGGCGGCATATGAGGTGCTCGTGGGCACAATGCTCAACTACCTTTACAATGACGGCAAGGTAGATGCGGTGACCATCGCGAAAATCGCACAGTACGCCGAAAACGAATATTTCGGCAAGCCCTGCGGCTTAATGGACCAAACTGCTTGTTCGGTTGGCTCGTTTGTCACGATTGATTTTAATGACCCGCAAAACCCCGAAATTGAAGAAGTGAAATTTGACTTTGCCGCTTGCGCACACGCGCTTTGCATTGTGGATACAAAAGGCAGTCACTCGGATTTGACCGACGAATACGCCTATATCCGCGAGGAAATGGAAAGTGTGGCGCAGTATTTCGGCAAAAAGGTTTTGCGCGAAGTGCCCGAAGCGGAATTTTACAGCGAAATCGCGTCGGTGCGCAAACGCGTCGGCGACCGTGCGGTGTTGCGCGCCATGCATTTCTATGCGGATAACGCCCGCGTGTTAAAAGAGGTTGACGCGCTTCGTGCAGGCGATTTTGAAGCGTTTAAGCAATACATACTCGAAAGCGGCAATTCCTCGTATATGTATAACCAAAATGTGTTCTCGGTCAAAAAACCGCAGGAACAGCCCGTGTCTTTGGCGCTGGCGATTTCCCAGCGCGTTTTGGCAGGGCGCGGCGCGTGGCGCGTACACGGCGGCGGCTTTGCGGGGACCATTCAGGCATTTGTACCGCTGGATTTGCTGGATACTTACAAATCCGAAATTGAGCGTGTGTTCGGCGAGGACGCGTGCTATGTGTTGTCTATTCGCCCGGTCGGCGGCGCGGAAATATAAAAAAAGAGCAGTGTGTGGTATGCAGAAACAAGACGGTAAGGGCGGTAATTCCGTACCCGTATCCGATACAGCGGAAAAGATGCGTTTTTTAAGGCCTTGTCCGAAACGAAGTAAGACGGTAAAAAGGATTTTGCGTATGCACGCAGAAGAATTACCCGACCAATCCGGTGAAACGGTTGCGAAAAACGGATTTTATATCGTGCAAGCGGACAATATGGATTTGCCGAACGCATAAAAAGAGGAAGTGCATCGAAATGGAAACAAAAGAACTGCTGAAACTGCTGTGCGCCGCGCCCGGTGTTTCGGGTGACGAAGCGGCGGCGCGCGAAACGGTCAAAACGCTGTTTGCGCCGCTTGGCGAAGTCAAAACGGACGCACTCGGCAATGTGCTTTGCACCTATACAGGCACAGGGCACGGCAGAAAAATTCTGTTAGATGCACATTTGGACCAAATCGGGCTTTGCGTGTTGGAAATCACCCCCGAGGGCTTTTTGCGGACCGCCCCCTGCGGCGGCGCGGACAAGCGTGTGCTTTGCGGTGCGGAGGTTACCGTACACGGCAAGCAGGATTTATATGGTGTGGTGACAAGCACCCCGCCGCACTTGCAAAAAGACGGCGACGAGAAAACCCTACCCGATACCGTTTGCATTGACATCGGACTTGCGGCAGACGAGGCAAAAACGCTTGTTGCCGCAGGCGACCGTGTTTCTTTACGCTATTCGTTTACGGAACTGTTTAACGAATTGGTCAGTGCGCCCGCGCTCGATGACCGCGCGGGGATTGCGGTGTTGTACCGCGCGCTGGAAATTTTAAAAATCCGCGGCTGTGGTGATACGGTGACGGTTGTATGCTCCACGCGGGAAGAAACCACCGAGGGCGGCGCGAAATCTGCGGCGTTCAACGCGCAGGCGGATTTGTGCATTGCGGTCGATGTCAGTTTTGCCAAAACCCCCGATGCGAAAGCCGAGGATTGCGGCGAACTTTCTAAGGGACCTATGATTGGTTTTGCGCCGTCTTTGACGCACGATGTAAGCGTTGGTTTGCGGCAGATTGCCGCAGAACAGCAAATACCCTATCAGATTGAGGTGATGGGGGGCTCGAGCGGCACCAATGCCGATGTCATTGCCGCCGAAGCGGGCGGTGTCAAAACGGGGCTTTTGTCCGTGCCGCTTCGCTATATGCACACGGGCATTGAGGTTGTGTCCGTCAAAGATGTGGAAAACACGGCGCAACTTTTGGCAAATTATATTTTATACGGAGGGCTTTCATCATGTTAAAAACCTTATGCGAATTAAACGGCACCTCCGGCAGAGAGGATGCGGTGCGGGATTTTATTCTTGCCGCACTCCCTGAAAATACAACCTACCAAATTGACGCGCTCGGCAATGTTTTGGTCGACAAAAAAGGTGCGGCGCGCCCGAAAAATAAAGTCGCGCTGTTCAGTCATATGGACGAGGTCGGGTTTATTATCACATATATTACCGATGACGGCTTTTTGAAATTCGCCCCTGTCGGCGGTGTGGACGCGCGCGTCATATTCGGCAAGGCGGTTTCTGTCGGTGCGCGGGCAATTCCCGGCGTGGTCGGCGGCAAAGCGGTGCATCAACTGACAAAAGACGAAAAGGGCAGTGTGCCCGAAATCGAAAATATGGTCATTGACATCGGCGCGTGCACAAAGACAGAGGCAGAGTCGCTGGTGTCCTTGGGAGATGTCGCGTATTTTCGCTCGGATTATGTGGAATTCGGCGACGGCTTCATAAAAGCCAAAGCGATTGATGACCGCGCAGGCGTGCAGATCCTGCTGGATATGCTGAAAAGCGATTTGCCGTATGATATGACCTTTTGCTTTACCGTGCAGGAGGAAATCGGCACACGCGGTGCTACGGCGGCAACCTTTACGGTGCGCCCGGATTACGCGCTGGTGATTGAAAGCACCACGGCGGCGGATTTGCCCGATGTTTCGGGGCACAAACAGGTTTGCAAAGTCGGCGGCGGTGCGGTGGTCGGGTTTATGGACCGCGGCACCGTGTATGATAAAACTTTATATGATTTTGCACACGCGCTTGCCGCGGAAAAGCAAATTCCATGCCAAACCAAAACCTTGATTGCGGGCGGCAATGATGCGGCGGCCATTCACAAAACGGCAGGCGGCGTTCGCACTTTGGCGATTTCCGTGCCGTGCCGTTATATTCATTCGGGCGCGTGCGTGGCGAGTAAAAACGATATCAAAAGCGTTGCCGCGCTAACCAAGACGCTTGCGGAGGCACTTTGCAATGCTGAAAATCATTGAAAATTTGTCGGCGGATACGGCAAAGCAACTGGCCGCGGTGCTGCCGCAGGATTTTAACACGGTATTCACGCTGTTTTCACTTTTAGATGTGCACCGCGTGCACGGCGCGTGGGTGCAAACCGTGGGCGACAAGGTGACGGCGCTGGTGGTGTCCGAAGGCGGCGTGAAAGCCTATGTCGCGGCGGCAGAGGACGCCGATTTTGAAGAATTGCGGTATTTTTTACCGACGCTCGGCGGCGTGGTGTTGCACTGTGCGCCCGAGCAGACGGAAAAACTCGGCATCGAGCCGTTTGCGAAGCAGAGCATATTGGTGCTGGAAACTTTGCCCGACGGCGGCAAACAGACAAAAACCGTGACGGATAATCTACGCCCGATTTACGATTTGTTGGTGCAGAATGCGGCGGTTGCGGCGGGGAACAATGCTGATTTTCAAAAATTCAGCGACCGCGCTTACAAAGAATGGCTTTCCAAGACTTCGCGCGGGATTTTCGGCGGCTACACGGTGGTCAAAGCGGTGTACGCAGGCGAAAATGCGCTTCTTGCGGCGAGTACCGCCGATATTTTGGGTGCGTATGTGTATATTCGCGATGTGGTAACCGACAAAGATTATCGCAGAATGGGCTACGGCTCGGATTGTGTGCGCGGACTTTGCGCCGATTTAAAAACGGATAGCAACCGCATTTTTTTGTTGTGCGGTGACCTGAAAACCGAGCGTTTTTATGAAAAATCCGGCTTTGTGCGAAAGGGCTATATTCAACAGGGAATTGTAGAGTTATG
>CAMGGF010000041.1 GCA_946055445.1 uncultured Ruminococcus sp.
GTTGATGTCGCAAAGATGGGTGACCTTGTGTGCCACCAACGGGTGGTCGCCGAAACTTGTTACATTCTTGGTAAAATCTTCCATATCGGTCCCTCGTTTTTACATTTTTTTCATCATAACACATTTTTTCGCCTTTGACAAGTGCGTACCTGCTAACTTTCCGTCTTGCGCTTCGGTTGACAGAAAATTTCGGCTATGCTATAATTTTCAGCCGGAAGAGGTGTTTTTATGGAGAACCGACAAAGCCGTTTGGAAACCAAAGTGCAGGTGCTCGACTCTGCGGCTGTGAAAAGGGCGTTAATGCGCATTTCGTATGAAATTGTCGAAAAATGCGCCGATTTATCCGGTCTTGTGTTGGTCGGTATTCGCACAAGAGGCGTGCCGATTGCAGAGAGTATTGCCGAAAACATACAAAAAAACAGCGGCATTGCCGTTCCCGTCGGTTCATTGGATATTACCTTTTACCGCGATGACCTTGAAAAAATCGACGAATCCCCGAAATTGAGCGATACGAAAATCGACGCGGACATCAACGGTAAAGAGGTTGTGCTTGTAGACGATGTGCTTTATACGGGGCGCACGGCGCGCGCGGCGATTGATGCGTTGTTCGCGTTGGGCAGACCGGGTAAAATACGGCTTGCGGTTTTGGTGGACCGCGGGCACAGAGAATTGCCCATTCGTCCCGATTATGTGGGCAAAAATATCCCCACCGCGCTTTCGGAAGTTATCAAAGTACATATTGATGCGACCGACGGTAAAACAGGTGTGGATATTTGCAAAGTGATTCGAGCGTAAATGGAGGAGAGATATATGGCAACCATTCTTGTCAGCGCGTGCCTTATGGGCTGTGACTGCCGCTATAAAGGCGATAACTGTAAAAATGAAGCAGTGGTGGCGCTTGCCAAACGGCATACGCTTGTGCCTGTTTGCCCCGAGCAGTTGGGCGGGCTTTCAACCCCGCGTCATCCTGCCGAAATTTGCGGCGACAAGGTCATATCCAATGCCGGCAAAGATGTGACGGGCGAATATCAAAAAGGCGCCGAAACCGCGCTCTACATTGCGAAAACCGTCGGCGCAGATGCCGCCGTGCTCAAAGCGAACAGCCCGTCTTGCGGAAAAGATATCATCTATGACGGCACTTTTACGGGAAATAAAACCGCCGGAAACGGCGTAACCGCAAAAGTGTTTTCCGAAGCGGGGATTCCGATTTTTACCGAAAATGAAATCGACGCGCTTTTGACTTTTCTCGGCGAATAAATTTTTTCGCCATTTTCGGAAATTTGTTGACAAAATTCGATACCGTATGCTATACTACACGAGATAACGCGGCAATCTTTAAATTCGATACAGAGATATCGACAAGATGAATGTGTGGCATACTGGAATAGGGCTATTTTATGTTGCATATGAACCTTGTCAATATTGGCAAGGTTTTTTTATTGCATTGCCGGGAAAAATAAGGAGGAGTATCCAAATGAAACTCATTTACGACATCGGCGACCGTCCAAAGTTCAGTAAAACAATCATCTTCGCTTTCCAGCAGATGATTGCAATCATGGCAGCAACACTGCTCGTGCCTATCTTGATGTCCACCTTTACAATGAGCAACGGCGAAACATTAAGTTTTGACCCCGCCGCGGCATTGTTCGGTGCAGGCATCGGCACACTCGTTTACACATTCTGCACCAAACGCAGAAGCCCTGTTTTCTTAGGTTCTTCGTTTACTTTCCTCGGTGCGTACGCTTCCGTCATCGGTATGAATTACGGCTATTGGGGCGTGCTTATCGGTATCGTCTTTGCAGGTCTTGTATATGTCCTGCTTGCTGTCATCATTAAGTTGGTCGGCTCAAAATGGGTAAACTTGCTGATGCCGGCAGTCATTATCGGGCCGATCGTTACCTTAATCGGTCTGTCCCTTTCCGGCACCGCTACCTCTTGGATGTCCGGCAACGGCGGCAGTGATTACAGCCTTTTGACCATCCTCATCGGCGCTGTCACCTTCCTGACCATCGTGCTCGTTTCCGTAAAAGGCTCGAAAACCCTTCGCTTGATTCCGTTTATCATCGGCGTCGGCGCAGGCTATATTCTTGCCCTTGCATTCACCTTAATCGGTATGGCGGCAGATATCCCCGCATTGCAGATTTTGAGTTTTGACGCTTTCAAAGACGCATTTGTACCCTTCGGCATTACTTCTATTGTCGATTATCCCAAATTCACTTTCCTGAAAGCCATTACAGAGCATCCCGAAGGCGTTTTGCCGATTGACGGCGGCGCGTTGGGCAACATCGCAATGACCTTTGTACCGATTGCAGTTGTTGAACTTGCACAGCACATTGCGGACCACAAGAATTTGAGTTCTATCATCAACAAAGATTTGATTACAGACCCCGGCCTTGACAAAACCTTAATCGGTGACGGTCTCGGCTCCATCGTCGGCGGCATTTTCGGCGGTGCGGCAAACACCACCTACGGCGAATCCATCGGTTGTGTAGCAATCACCGGGAACGCTTCCATCGTTTCCATCATCACGGCTTCTTTCGGTTGTATGTTGCTTTCTTTCATCACGCCTTTCGTTGCGCTGATTAACTCCATTCCGAAATGCGTTATGGGCGGCGCTTGTGTGGCACTTTACGGCTTCATCGCCGTATCCGGTTTGCAGATGCTCAAAAAGGTTGACCTCGGCAACAACAAAAACCTCTTTGTTGTCAGCGCGATTTTGGTTACCGGTATCGGCGGCTTGGCGCTCAACTTCGGGAAAAATTCTGCGACCGGCGGTCCGCTTCTCACCATCACTTCCCTTGCTACCGCGCTGATCTTCGGTATCATTACCAACCTTGTTGTAAACGGCGGCAAAATGGGCACAGGCGAAGAGGAAACCCCCGACGCGCTGACCGGTGCGGCGGAAAATATGGGCAAAGTTGAGTTTGAGGATTCAAACAAGAAAAAGAAATAATAACGCACGGAATGCACTCGCTTTGCATAACAAGTCCCTCTTGCCGTATCGTAGGTGAGAGGGGCTTTTTATTCGACCGATTTCGCATTGACAAAAATAAGGCATGTGTTTATAATACCTTTACATTTCATTTTTACAGGAGTAACCCAAATGGTTCATTTGATTTTATCGGCTGTTGTCGCGTATTTGCTCGGCTCATTGAGTTTCGGCATTATTCTGTCGAAACTGAAATACAAAAAAGATATCCGTGATTACGGCTCGAATAATGCGGGTATGACCAATACATTGCGTACTTTCGGAAAAGGCGCGGCGGCGTTTGTGTTTATTTTTGACGCGCTCAAAGGCGTTGCGGCGGTACTTTTGGCAAAGTATTTGCTGTGCGGTGCAGCGGACCCCGTGCTGTGCGCGTATATCGCCGTGTTTTTTGCGGTGCTCGGGCATATGTTTCCCGTGTATTTCGGCTTCAAAGGCGGCAAAGGCGCGGCAACCGCGCTCGGTGCAACCACGGCGCTCCAACCGCTGACTTTTCCGCTTGTCATGGTGCCGTTTTTCATTGTGGTTCTGTCTACCAAAATGGTGTCGTTGGCATCGATTATTTCGGGTGCGCTTTTGCCTGTGGTCACGTTTTGCATTTATTATTTCAAAGGCGAACCGACGCTTGTGCCGACTGTCGGTACGGCGCTTTTGGCGGCGCTTATCATTTTTATGCACCGTTCCAACATTCAGCGTATTGTAAAAGGCGAAGAAAGAAAAATCGGCTCTGACAAAGTCAAAACCGATGCAGAACAGGATTTATAAATATAAGGAAATGCACAGGAGTATTGCCGCTTGCAACAGCACTTCCAACGGCAACCCGACCGTAAATTTTTTGTGCCGCGTTTTGTGGCGAATGCAAAGCATTGTTAGAAACATCGGCGCGGCCGCGCCCAATAAACCGATAAGCAGGAGAGTCCGTTCAGGGACTCTTCTTTTTTTGTGTTTTTCTTGGGATTTTCCGTTGTGTATCGCCGCAAGTTTGTCATAAACAGTCATAAGTACCCCGACAGCCGAAATACAAATAAACCAGAACAGTATGGTTGTTTCACGCATAGTATCACCGCCTTGTATTATACGAAAACAGGCGGCAACTGTCAATTAGGAGGTATATATGCACAAACGGATTGTTTTTGGGATTATACTTTTGCTTGCCGTGCTTTGCGGGCTGTGGGCATACAGCCGCACAAAGTCGGATGCACCTAATACCGAAGCCCTCGACGCACAGCAAAATGAAATTACTGAAACGGTGCAAACGGACGGGGAAATGCGTGCGGTATGGGTAAATTACAACGAATTGTCTATGAAACTCTATGAAAACGGCGGTACGGAAAGCGATTTTCGCAAAAAAGCGGCGGAAATGTGCCTAAATATCCGCGCTGACGGTTTAAATACCGTGATTTTACAGGTGCGCCCGTTTTGCGATGCGTTTTATCCGTCAAAATACTTTCCTTGGAGCGCATATCTCACGGGCACGCAGGGGCAGGCGGTGGATTATGACCCCCTTGCCGTGTTTTTAGATTGTGCAAAAGCGCAAAATCTTTCGGTGCAGGCGTGGATTAACCCGTATCGCGTTTTGCCGTCTACCGATTGGGATTTGCTTTCTGCCGACAACCCTGCGCGCAAATGGTATGCGGCGGGAAAAACCGAAAATCTGTTGCTCACGGGGGAGGGCATATACTTAAACCCCGCAAGCGCAGAGGCGCAGACGCTGATTTTAAACGGTGTGCGCGAAATTATAGAAAACTATGCGGTGTCCGCCATTCATTTGGACGACTATTTTTACCCGACCGCCGATTACGCGGTAGATGCAGACAGTTACGCGCAATACACGGCGGCGGGCGGCGCGCTTTCGCAGGATGATTGGCGGCGCGAAAATGTGAACGCTTTTGTCAGTGCCTTGTATTCCGCAGTGAAATCCGTCAATCCGCAGGTGCAGGTGGTGGTAAGCCCCGGCGGCGATTTAGAGCGCAATTACAACACACTGTATGCCGATGTTGCGTTTTGGGCGCGCGAGGGGTTTGTGGATGTGCTGTTGCCGCAGTTGTACTATGGCTTTGAAAATGAAAAGAAACCGTTTGAAAATACCGCCGCAGAATGGGCCAATTTGCAGTATGCAGACGGCGTTTCGCTCTGTTTCGGACTTGCCGCATACAAATGCGGAGAAGAGGACGCCTATGCAGGTTCGGGCGCGGCGGAATGGACAGAGCATACCGACATTTTGGCGCGTCAGGTTTCCGTTTGCCGCACGCTTGAGAAGTGTGATGGCTTTGCGTTTTTCACCTATTCCAGTATTTACCTGCCGAACAAGACAGAAAATGTCAAAAAAGAGTGGAAAAATTTAAAAAATGTGTTACAATAAATAAGATTGGAAATATTTATTGATTTGTTTGTTTGTGGGGTTTTTGGAAAATGCGTGATTCTGTAAAGCGATGGATTTATGCGGCAATTCTGTTGCTTTTAACCGTACCGATTGTTTGCGGCGTTGCATTACAGGGCTTGGTGGTAACGGTGGTCAATGCCGTACCGCCTGTTGAGGTTACCGAAGTTACAACAGAAGCGACTACCGAAGCGGAAACAGAAAGTCTTATTATATATTCTCCGGCAGAAAATCCCTGTACCGTAGAAACGCCTACCGTGTATATCAGCGGCTATTGTGCGCCGCATTTGCCGCTTTCCGTGAATGGGCAGGCGGTGGAAAAAGCGGCAGACGGGCAGTTTTCGTATACTTGCCCGCTTACAGTCGGTGAAAACACGGTTACGGTTTCCAATACCGAGAAAGAAATTGCATTAACCGTCACTTATGCGCGTGCGCTTTTGCGTGCAGTTGCGCCCGAAAAGACGGTAACGGCGCAGGGCGGTATGCTGTTGGAGGTTTCCTGTGAGGCTTTGGGCGGCGCCGAGGTGTCCGCGAGCCTTTCGGGGCAGACCGTTTCTCTGACTCCGTCTGCGGAAAACGCATTGTCGGACGGCTTTGTAAAATACATTGGGCAGTTTTCCTTGCCTGCGGCAAAATACGAAGTGCAAAATCTCGGCAAAATTCGCTTTACAGCGGCATTTGAAGGGCAACCCCAAACCGTTACGGGCGGCAGTGTGAAAATTGCGGCGTTAACTTATACGGATATCCCGATTGAAACGGGGCAAGGTACGGTGACGGCGCCGATTGTTTCGGGCGACGGCCTTGTGCAAACATTAACGCCAGACAAAGATTACGGCAGAGGCACGGCGCGCATTCTCAAAATCACGGCGGATTACGCGGAAACCTGTCCGGGCAATACCGCCGACGATAAATCCTCGCCGCTGTGCACGCCGTTTTTGCGCGGTACATATGACTATGTGGTCGGCGAAGGCCGTTTCAGCGAGAAAGATTACTATATTACAAAGTCGGGCTATAAAATCGAAAAAGCACAAAGCGAATGCTTTGACGGCTATATTTTACCGACGAATACCGTTTCGGTACATAAATCCTATACAGACGGGGAAACCACCGCCGTGCTCACAATGAACTGGAAGGTGCCGTTTGTCTCGGAACTGAAAAAACAGGCATATTACAAAGGGTATACCGGCAGAGCGTTCAATGTGGTGCATTCCACTGCGGAATATATTGACTTTGTTTTTTACTATACCAACGCCGCCGAGGGCAGTTTTGATTTTTCGGGCAGCAATACCGTGAAAAGCGCCGAGTGGGTGAATGTCGGCAAAGATGGGACAAGCACTTTGCGCGTGTATTTGCGCCAAAGCGGCAAATTTTACGGGTACCGCGCCTATTATGCGAGTGATAATCGCTTGGTTATCAGTTTTCGCAATTTCCCGCAACCGTTGTCTGACACCGTCATTTTGCTCGACCCCGGGCACGGCGGCAGGGACTGCGGCGCAATCGGTGCAAACGGGGTTTATGAGGCAACATTAAATCTTCGTATTTCCGCGCTTGTCAAGCAAAAGTTAGAGGCGGCGGGTGTGCGTGTGGTAATCACCCGCACGGGAGACAGTTATGTGGACCCCGAAGCGCGCCGCAAAAAAGCCAGAGAAACCGGTGCGGACGCCTTTATTTCCATTCACTGCAATTCCAATACAAATAAATCGTTAAGCGGCACAGAGGTATATTATTACCGAGCTTATGCAAAACCGTTGGCGGCAAGCATTCATGCGCAACTTGCCGCAAGTTGGCACGATATTTACGCAAATGATGCGTATATGCGTGCACGCATTGTACCGGAAGACGGCGGCGTGCGCTATTATCCGTTTAAGGTGACGCGTATTGAAGAATGTCCTGCCGTGCTGATTGAATGCGGCTACCTTTCCAACGGGACGGAATGCAGTCAACTTTGCCTGCCTACCGTGCAGGAAAGTATGGCGGACGCGATTGCCCGCGGCATTATTCAGTATTATCAATCGTAACAGAAATATAGAAAGGATTTCGGTGTTTCGAATGAAAACCAAAAAAATAGCAAGAACCGTTTTCATTGTGCTGTTGCTTTTTTGCGTGACGGTGTTGCCTGTTTTGGCGTTGACCGGCACGGTTACAACCAATGCCGACGCGCTTCGGGTGCGCACAGGCCCCGGTACGGGATATGCCGTATTGAAAGCAAACGGCGCAGAAGTGAAATTGCCGAAGGGTTCTGCGGTTTCTGTTTTGGGTACATATCAAAGCGACAAGGGCGATACAACCAATTATCCCGTTTGGTATCAAATTTCCGCAACCTTTCAAGGGACAAGCGTGACAGGTTATGTTGCGGCAAATTATATTACCTTAGACCCCGAAACGACCAACCCGCCCGTTTCCGGCGAGGATATTGATATTTACGCGGTGCCCGAGGCCTACCGCCCGTACTTAAAACCCTTAATGGAACGACATCCCAACTGGAAATTCACTTTTGTCGATACGGGGCTTGACTGGAATGTTGTCATGGACAATGAATGCTACCGCGGCGCGCCGTTTCGCAATGTGGTGAGCAAATACAGCAGTGCGGCTTACCGTTACAAAGATGCCAACGGTAACGATGTGCCGTCGTCCGAGCCGGGCTGGTATCAAGCCTCTGATGAAGTGATTGCGTATTATATGGACCCGCGCAATTCTATGACCGAGGAGCGCATTTTCCAATTCGAACTGCAAGGGTTTAATGCAGAACTGCAAGATGTTGCGGGCGTGGAAGCCATTATCAAAGGCAGTTTTATGGAAAATGTCTACATAACGGCAGATGACGGCAGACGAATCACTTACGCGCAGGCGATATATGAAGCCGGGAAACTTTCCGGCGCAAGCCCGTACTTTTTGGCGTCGAAAATCATTCAAGAGGTTTCCCGCAACGGCAGCGGCTCTACAAGCGGTACCTATATTGCCAAAGACGGCACGGATTTGAGTGGGTATTACAACTTTTACAATATTCGGGCCACAGCAGGCTCTGACCCCATCAAAAACGGTTTATCGTGGGCAAAAGAAAGCGGCGACTACGGCAGACCGTGGACAAGCCCTTATAAATCTATTGTCGGCGGCGCACAGTGGATTGCAAACGGCTACATCAATAAGGGGCAGAATACGAATTATCTGCAAAAATTCGATGTGGACAATTCCGACGGCAGACTGTATTGGCACCAGTATATGGCGAATGTTGCCGCCGCATACAGCGAGTCGAAAATTATGTTCCAAGGCTATGTCAATAACGGTATGTTGAACAATGATTTTGTGTTTGCCATTCCGCTTTACAACAATTTGCCGGCACAGCGTTGCCGCCTGCCGGGGGATACCTCGGTAGACCC
>CAMGGF010000042.1 GCA_946055445.1 uncultured Ruminococcus sp.
ATTTGATGGGCGGTATCGGCGTGGATTTGGACGCGCGGACAAGCATTGCGCGGCTTTATGCCGTCGGAGAGTGTTCCTGCACGGGCGTGCACGGCAAAAACCGTTTGGCGTCAAATTCCCTTTTGGAGGCGCTTGTGTTCGGCAGACGCGCGGCGGAGGATATTACCCGCTGTGTAAACGCGGGCTTTGCCAAGGTGAGCGTAACCGAACACCAAACAGATATTACCGGCGCGCCGCTTCCCAAAGGCTTGCGCACGGAAATACGCTCGATTATGCAACGCGCGTACTTCGTAATTCCCGACCCCGGTGCAGTACGCACGGGATTAAAGCGTGTGGACGCGATACTCAAACGGTTGCAAACCGGTAAATTTGCAATTACGCCCGACTACTGCGAGGCATTAAGCCTTGCCACAGTGGCGCATATTATACTCAAGGAGGTTGACGAAGGATGAACTTGCCGCAATTTTATGTAGATGAAATTATTGTAAACGCGCTCAAAGAAGATGTGAATTATGTGGATGTGGCATCGGACTATTTAATTCCCGAAGACCAACGCAACGAGGCCTATTTTGTTGCGAAAGCAGACGGCGTGCTGTGCGGGCTGTCAGTTGCTATGCGCGTATTCTCACTGTTAGACGATACCTTTGAAGCCAAACTTTATAAACACGACGGCGACAAAATTCAAACAGGCGATTTGATTGCCGAATTTTCGGGCAAAACCGTTTTGCTGTTGAAAGGTGAGCGCACAGCATTAAACCTGTTACAGCATTTGTCGGGCATTGCAACGGCGACCGCCGCGGCGGTAGAACTCGTAAAAGGCACAAACGCCCAAATTACCGACACGCGCAAAACGCTCCCCGGACTTCGCGCGTTGCAAAAATACGCCGTGACCTGCGGCGGCGGCAAAAACCACCGTTTTAATTTATCGGACGGCGCGATGCTCAAAGATAACCACATCGACGCGGGCGGCGGGATTACCAATGCCGTAAACGCTTTGCGTGGGAATTTGGGGCATATGGTGAAAATCGAAGTCGAAACCCGCGACCTTGCGGAAGTGCGCGAAGCGCTCGCGGCGGGGGCAGACATTATTATGCTTGACAATATGCCGAACGATATGATGCGCGAGGCCGTCCAAATCATTGACGGGCGCGCGAAAACCGAGGCGTCGGGCGGCATCACTTTGGAAACGATTGCCGAAGTTGCCAAAACCGGTGTGGATATTATCTCGCTCGGTGCGCTGACGCACTCTGTAAAAGCGTTCGATATTTCGATGAAAATGAAAAAATAAAAAGCAAATCAAAATCAGCCCCCGAACCGTGCAAAATCGGTTCGGGGGCTGCATTTTTTTGCGTATTATTCTTGGGACATCATACGAATGTACCGTTTAAAGAATTTGAGCGCGTCTGCCATACAGGCAATCGGAATACGCTCATCTGTGCCGTGCGTGGTGAGCAACAGTTTTGTGTCCATTACAAACGGTGCAAAGCGGTAAATGTTATCGCAAACCTCTTCGTAATGGTACGCGTCCGTGCCGCCCATCACAAGATACGGCGCTACGAGCATATCTTTGTCTGTGCGGGTGCAGATTTCTTCCAAAATCTTGAAAGAACGGCTGTCGGTCGGGGAAACTTTTGAGGCTTCTTTGCCTTTTAAATACTCGACCTCGATATTCTTGTTCCGGACACACTTGCGGATATGTTCCTCGACATTTTTAATCGTCACACCGGGCATCATACGGAAATTCACGGTCACCGACGCTTTTTGCGGCAACACATTTGCCGCGGGACTACCTTCTGCCATCGTGACGGCGGTTGTCGTGTGAATTAAAGACGCCGCAGGCGGAATTTTCTGCATCACCGCGGTAATCAGCGGCTTTAACAACCACAAATTGCAGGTGACAATCCGCGCCGGGTAACTAACATTTTTCCCGATTTTTGTAAACAGTTCATAGACGAATGCGGGCATTTTGGCTTTAAACTGATGCCCCTCAATATCTTTGATAACATCTGCCAAAGCACCGAGCGCCGTGTGCTCGGGCGGCTGTGAGGAGTGCCCGCCTTTAGCGGAAACCGAAACGCGGTAATCGGCATAGCCTTTTTCGGCAATGCCCACGCCTGCCAATTTTTTATTGATGATTTTGCCGACATTCAAGTTTAAAATCGCGCCGCCCTCGTCAATAACGCTGTCTAAATGCACGCCGCGTTCCTTTAACACTTCGGCAATACTGCCCGCGCCCGAAGTCGGTGCGGCTACGATTTCCTCATCGTGCCCGAAGCAAAGGTACACGGTGCGTTCGGGCTCAAACCCTTCCGAAAGAAGCGATTCCACGCTTTCCAAAACGGCAATCAGGTGGTTTTTCATATCGAGCGCGCCGCGTCCCCACACAAATTCGCCGTCATCGACGCCGTCAAAGGCAGGATGCGTCCAATCACCCTCCGTACCTGCGGCAACGGGCACAACATCCTGATGCCCCAAAAGCGCAATCGGCTCTAAATCGGGGTTCTTGCCCTCCCAGGTAAACAACAGACTTGCCAGCGAAATTTCTTCGCATTTCAAGTGTTTGTAAACCAACGGAAAACGCTCTTCGAACAGCGCGTGCAAGCGCTGAAACTCGTTCCAATCCACTTTGTCCACATCGACATTGGAAATGGTCTTGATTTTGATTGCATCGCTCAAATCTTTACGGTATTTGTCCACATCGACCTGCTCGTCAGGCAGGGGGGCAAGTTCCGTTTTTTCAGGCGTCCAAAACGCGGCGCGCACGAGCGTTACCACGAGAAACACGCCGAAAATCCCTAAAATCGTCCACAAAATCCACATCATGCTACTCTCCTATTATGTATTTTTATCGACCTTATGAAAAGTCTTTAAGTTGCCCATTTTTTGGTGGCGGCGCGCAAGTTCCGCTTTCACTTCGTCAGGGGTAATGCCCTCATTTGCCATCATCACGACCAAGTGAAATAGCAAATCGGAAATTTCGCCGACGGTATCGGCTTTTACGCCGTTTTTCGCGGCAATAATCGTTTCGGCGCTTTCTTCGCCGACTTTTTTCAAGATTTTGTCAAGCCCCTGCTCGAAAAGATAGCAGGTGTATGACCCCTCTTGCGGATTTTCGCGGCGCGCGGTCGCCACTTCGTACAGTTCGTCTAATACATCATTCATTGGTCTTTCTCCTCCAATATCGGTTTAAAAAAGCAACTGTGACTGCCCGTGTGGCAGGCAGGGCCTGTTTGCTCAACGGTGACAAGCAAGGTGTCATCATCACAATCGCCTACCACGGAAAGCACGCGCTGTTTGTGCCCCGAGGTTTCGCCTTTGTTCCAAAGTTTTTGCCGCGAACGGCTGAAAAACCAAGTGTAGCCCGTTTCCAGCGTTTTTTGCAAGGATTCGCGGTTCATATAGGCGAGCATTAACACTTCGCCCGTTTTACTTTCCTGCACAATGGCGGGGATTAAATCGGATTTTTTAAAATATTTTTCCAAGTCCATATTATACCTCCGCCTGTGCCAAAGCAATCGCTTCTTGTAAATCCAGCGTGCCTTTGTAAATGGAACGCCCGCAAATCGCGCCGTACAGGTTTAATTCGGCAAGCGCTTTTATGTCATGGATATCCTTAATGCCGCCGCTTGCGACAACATTGCACGAAACCGCTTCGTTCAAGGCTTGCAATTGTTCTAAATTCGGACCTGACAGCATACCATCGCGCTCGATGTCGGTGAAAATCACGGTGCGAACGCCCGCTTGTTCCATTTCTTTGCCGAGCGTAATATAATCGACCGTGCCCGTTTCTACCCAGCCTTCGGTTGCGACAAAGCCGCCGCGTGCGTCAATGCCGACGGCGATTTTTTCGCCGTACAACTTGCATGCTTCACGCACCAACTGCGGATTTTTAACCGCCGCCGAGCCGATAACCACGCGCGAAATGCCGCGTGACAGGTAATATTCTATATCTTGCAGGGTGCGAATGCCGCCGCCGACCTCGACTTGTAAGCCGCTTTTTTCGGCTACCTCTGTAAAAATGTGCGTGTTTTTGCGTTCGCCCGCGCACGCACCGTCCAAATCGACCATATGTATCCATTCTGCGCCCGCCGCTTTGAATGCGGCGGCGGTGTCGAGGTAACTGTCCGCCACCTGTTCGGCAGACGCCATATCCCCTTTGTAAAGGCGCACGCAAGCGCCGCCTTTAATATCGATTGCAGGAAAAATCAGCATACCGTTCTCCGTTTTTCTTTTATTTAATCAAGCATACCTTTTGTGGAAAGCACCGCGCCGTCCGCCGTTTTTTGGCAAGCGATTTTGAGCGCGTGCCCCGCCGCTTTAAAGAGTGCTTCAAGCATATGGTGGGAATTTTCGCCGTAGGGCGCGCGCAAATGCAAGGTTATCCCTGCGTTAAACGCGAGTGCGCGGAAAAATTCCGCCCCCATACAAGTGTCAAATTCGCCGACGCGTTCTTCAGGGAAACGCGCGTCAAACACCAAATACGGTCTGCCGCTGATGTCCACCGCGCAAAAGCCCAGCGCCTCGTCCATCGGCACAAAGAAACTGCCGTAGCGCGCAATGCCCGCCTTGTCGCCGAGCGCTTTTTGAAACGCCTGCCCCAAAACGATGCCCGTGTCCTCGATTGTATGGTGACAGTCCACCTCTAAATCGCCTTGGCAGGAAATGGTCAGCCCAAAGCCGCCGTGCACGGCGAACGCGGTCAGCATATGGTCAAAAAAGCCGATACCCGTTTGCACGGACACTTCGCCGCCGTCTAAATTTAACTGCACGGAAATGTCGGTCTCCTTGGATTTGCGCGTCACACTTGCTGTTCGCATACGCTTTCTCCTTTCAAATACGCGGTGATTTCTGCAACAACCGTTTCATTTTCATAATGCTTACCGGCGGTAATGCGCAAACAATCTCCCATTTTGCGCACCACAATGCCTTTTTCTTTTAAGTATGCAAAAATCCCTGCGGCATCTTTGCATTCCACATACACAAAATTCGCGTCGGTGGGTATCGGGTGAAAATCCTTTGGGAATTCTTCTTCGATTTTCAAAAGTGCGCGGTACAGTTCGTCGCGCGACTCCAAAATGCGTTGCAAAGCCGCACGGATATATTCGGGGTGTGAGAAAATCACTGTGCCGACCGTTTGCGTGAGCGTATTCAAGTTGTAGGGCGATTTCACCGCCTGCAAAACGCGAATGAGTCTTTTCTGCCCGACGGCAAATCCCAAACGCACCGACGCCATACCAATCGCTTTGGAGCAGGTTTTCAAAATCAGTAAATTATCATACTGCGAAAATTCCGAAAGCAAACTTTGGTCGGAAAAATCCATATACGCTTCATCCAGCACGACAAGGGATTTTACCGAAGTAATCAGGCGGCGCACCGCTTCTTTTTTCAGCACGCGCCCTGTCGGGTTGCAAGGGTTGGAAAACACAATCAGCCGTGCATGTTCGCGGTTTGCCGTTTCAATCAGCAAATCCACATCTATGGTATAGTCTTTTTTCTTTTGTACCGTTACAACCTTGCATTCGACCAATGCCGCATAAAAAGCATACATCGAAAAATCCGGAGAAACGGTCACGACGGTGTCACCCTTTTGCAAAAAGGCGTTCATCAGCACCGAAATAACCTCATCTGAGCCGCTGCCCGCCATCACGCATTCTTTCGGCACGCCGAAATACTTTGCAAATCCTGCGCGGACTTCGTTGGCGTAAGGGTCGGGGTAGCGGTTAAAATGCGTGTTGGTGATTTCTGCGGCAATTTCCGCCTTCATCTCTTTTGAGAGCGTCACAAATGACTCGTTCGCGTCAAGACGAATGGGATACTGCCCTTCAATCGGGTCATACGGTGTCAAGTTTTTAACTTTTGTGTTTAATTCAAACATAAAAACGGGTACTTCCTTTAAAATCTGACCTTAATCGAGTTCGCGTGCGCGGTTAAGCCCTCTGTATCGGCAAGTTTTACAATATCGTCCTTCGCCTCACGAAGCGCATCCTCGGTATAATAAATGAAACTGGATTTTTTCACGAAACTGTCCACCGAAAGCGGAGAGAAAAACCGCGCCGTGCCGCTTGTGGGCAACACATGGTTGGGACCTGCGTAATAATCGCCCAAAGGTTCAGGAGAATAATGCCCCAAGAATACGCTGCCGGCGTTGTCGATTTTGCCGATGTATTCAAGCGGGTTTTTGACCGCCATTTCGAGGTGTTCGGGTGCCAATTCGTTGGCAAAGCGCACCGCCTCGTCTAAATCGTTACACACGATAATCGCGCCAAAATTGTCAAGCGACTCCAAGATAATCTCTTTGCGCGAAAGCGTTTGCATTTGGCGTTCCAATTCTTCGGCGGTTTTGTTGGCAACCGTGAAACTCGTGGTCAACAAAATCGCGCTTGCCATTTTGTCGTGCTCTGCCTGACTCATCAAATCCGCCGCTAAAAATTTCGGGTTGGCGGTTTCATCGGCGACAATCAAAATTTCAGAAGGCCCTGCAATCATATCAATATCGACCGTGCCGTACAGCAGTTTTTTCGCGGTGGCAACATAAATGTTGCCGGGTCCCACGATTTTGTCCACCTTCGGGACGGTTTCCGTGCCGTACGCCAGTGCGGCAACCGCCTGCGCGCCGCCCATTAAGAATACGCGGTCTACGCCTGCAATTTTCGCCGCCGCCAAAATGTCGGGGTTCGCCGTGCCGTCTTTGCGCGGGGGCGTGACCATCACAATCTCTTCCACGCCCGCGATTTTGGCAGGAATGGCATTCATCAGCACGCTTGACGGATACGCCGCCGTGCCGCCCGGCACATAGATGCCAACGCGTTTAAGGCCTCTGATTCTCTGCCCCAAAATCACACCGTTTTCTTTGGGTGTAAGCCAACTTTGCTGTTTTTGGCGCTGGTGAAAATCGCGAATATTTTCCGCCGCCTTATAGAGCGCATAAATAAAATCGCTGTCGCACTGTTCAATGGACGCGTCCAAATCTTCTTTGGAAACTTCGGGATGATCGGGCACGGAACCGTCAAATTTCATCGTGTATTCGCGCACGGAGGTGTCGCCGTACTGCCGCACATTCTGCAAAATCTCGGTGACCGCCGCGGTGACGGTGCGGTCGATTTCGCCGCTGCGCTGTTTTAACTGTTCTATAAGTTTGCGTTCGGCAACGCCGTCCGCCTTTGCAATCTGTATCATTTTGCCGCCTCCTGTTTCGCCTTTTCAATATCCTGCAAAAATGCGTCAATCTCCGCACGGCGCAGTTTCATACTTGCCGTGTTGACAATCACGCGCGCCGAAATCGGCATAATTTTTTCATACACTTCCAAGCCGTTTTCTTTTAAAGTTGTGCCTGTCTCCACAATATCGACAATCGCGTCGGACAAATCGAGAAGCGGCGCGAGTTCCACCGAACCCTCGATTTTGATGATTTTGACATCCATTCCCTTGCCCTCAAAAAAGGCTTTGGTGACATTCGGGTATTTGGTGGCAATGCGTTTCACATTGTAGCCGCTGTAAAAATCGCCGCCCGCTTTGCCTGCAAGGCAGAAATTGCATTTTCCGAGTTCCAAATCGCAGACTTCATAAAAACTTTTGCCGTTTTCGACAATCGTGTCTTTCCCGACCACACCGATGTCGCAAACGCCGTGCTCCACATAGGTTATGACATCGGCGGCTTTGGCAAGCACCGCTTCGTACTTGTCGCCCACGGGCAAAATTAAGCGTCTGCCTTTGTTCAAAAGTTCCGTACAATCCAAACCCATTTTTTGAAACAGGTCAACGGTTTGTTTTTCCAGTCGCCCTTTGGTAAGGGCAATGCGCAATTTTCTCATACCGTGACCTCCTCTTTACCGTTTTTGCCGATTTTTAGAATCGTTTTGATGCCGTGTGTTTCGGCGTATTTTTTCGCCGCGTCAAAATCGGCACTCACGCTGTGCTCACAGGTTTTGCCCGCTTTTGTCAATTCGCGGAACAACTGTAAAGCCTCGGTTTCAAAGCCGTCCTCGCCGAACAGCAAATATTCGGGCGCGGCGGGCACCGAAATTTCCCCACGGGAGAGTTTTGCGCGCGCCAAATCGTCAATATTCAAGCCGAAGCCCGTTGCGGGCAAATCCGCGCCGAATTCGGAGATGAGGCTGTCATACCGACCGCCCGACAGCACCGTCACGCCGCTACCCGCAGTGTAGCCGCGGAAAATAATGCCCGTATAATAATTACTGCGGTGCACAAGGCTCAAATCGAGGATAATTTTCTCCGAAAGCCCTGCCTTTTCGAGCCGTTCATACAAGGTCTGCAAATACGAAAGCGCTTTGTGCGCCTGCGGGCTGTCGACCACCGCGGCGGCGTTTAACAGCACCTCTGCCCCGCCGAACATTTTGGGGAGATTGCGCAGTGCGTCGGTAATCGGGTTTTTGCCGATTTTGTCGAGCACCGCGCCGAGCGCGACATAGTTTTTCCGTTCCATACAGTCGAAAATCTCGCCGACGGTGTCGCCGTCACAATCGAGCGCGGCGCAAAGCGATTTAAAATACCCCGCGTGCCCGATTTCGATTT
>CAMGGF010000043.1 GCA_946055445.1 uncultured Ruminococcus sp.
ATAGCCGGTACCGCCGCGTACGGCACGGACATCTTCCGACTCAATCATAATTTTTACGGGATTGATGCCCTCTTTGTAATAACTGCCCACGGGGGAAGCGATGATTGCAAAGACCGCGTTGTGCACGGCGTGTACGCCCAAAGATTCGTCATTGCCGAACATAAACGGGCGCAAATAGAGCGAGGTGCCGGGCGAGGACGGCGTCCAATCCTGCTCGGTACGCACAAAGGTTGTGAGAATTTCCATCGCGTCCGCTTCGGGAAGTTGTGGCAGGCAAAGGCGCTCTGCTGAACTGTTCAGGCGGCGAATGTTCTCAATCGGACGGAAAAGCTGTACCTTCCCGTCTGCACGGCGATATGCCTTTAAGCCCTCAAAGATTTCAGACCCGTAATGCAGTACGGTCGAAGCCGGATGAATCGACAAAGCGCCGAACGGCACGATGCGCGCATTATGCCAGCCGATATCCGCCGAATAGTCCATAAGAAACATATGGTCCGTAAAGATCTGCCCGAAGCCCAGTTTGCTTTCGTCAGCCGGCTTTGCCTTCGGATTTTTGGTTCTTTCGATTTTGATTTCCATTTCAAACATCTCCGTTTGTTTATTTGTCTGCTTTATAATTGGGCACAAGGTCTTTTAAGAATGCCCGTGCCGTGTCCGGTTGCATTTTGCCGATATTTGCAATGTGGTCCATTAACAAGTTATCGTCAAAATCATAAGGGGCAGTCACAAAAATCTTGTCATTCTGCGTTTTGTGCATACCTTCTTTTTCCGACGGTAAAATCAATTCCTCATAGAGTTTTTCACCGGGACGCAACCCCGTGAACTGAATATCAATATCTACATACGGCTCATAGCCGGACAGTTTAATGAGTTTTTCGGCAAGCGAAATGATTTTGACAGGCTCGCCCATATCGAGCACGAAAATCTCGCCGCCTTTGGCAAGACCGCCCGCCTGCACAACCAACTGCGCCGCCTCGGGAATGGTCATAAAATAGCGGGTAATATCGGGGTGGGTGACGGTTAAGGGACCGCCGTTTTCGAGTTGCTCTTTAAACAACGGAATCACGCTGCCGTTGGAGCCCAAAACATTGCCGAACCGCACGGCGGCGAATTTTGTGTTTTCGGAAATTTTCGCAAAATGCTGTACCACCAATTCGCAACAACGCTTGGTTGCGCCCATAACATTGGTGGGATTGACCGCCTTGTCGGTAGAAAGCAAAACAAAATTCCGCACGCCGAATTCGTCCGCGACTTTGGCGGTATTATAGGTGCCGAGAATGTTGTTCTTAATGGCTTCGTAGGGGCTGTCCTCCATCAAAGGCACATGCTTGTGCGCCGCGGCGTGAAACACGCTCGTCGGGTGGAATTCCGTAAACACCTCGCGTAACCGCGTTTCCTCGCGCACCGAACCGATGCGGATTTCAATTTGCGGCGTGCCGAAGTATTGACGGTCCAGCGAATTTTTCAGCGCATACGCATTGTTTTCGTAAATATCGAAAATGACGATTTTTTCAGGTGCATATTTGGCAATTTGCCGGCAGAGTTCCGAACCGATGGAACCGCCGCCACCCGTGACCAGCACCACTTCGTCGGTAACATATTTGCAAACATCGGGGTTTAATTCCACAGGCGGGCGCGATAAAAGGTCGAGAATATCCACTTGCCGCGCCGCTTTCAAAGCAGATTTGTTGCGTTCACCCGTAAATTCATTGTGTTCGGTCGCCATTTTCACGGTGCAACCCGTATCTACTATTTTTTCAAGCAGTTCACGCTTGCGGGTTCCGTGGCTTTCGGTAATGTAGAAATAAATCAAGTCAATTCCATATTTTTTTGCAGTTTCGCCAACTTGGCCGCAATTGCCGACAATCGGTGTGCTGACAATGGACATACCGATTTTTTTGGCATCATCGTCCAAAATCGCAACGGGCACGCCGAGGCGATAATCCGTCAGTTGTAATTCCGTAATCAGCGCGTTGCCGAGATTGCCCGCGCCGATCACCAAAATGCGTTTTTGCGCCATACCGGTGCGCCCTTCTTTTTCGGAATGCCGCTTGCCTTCTTTAATCATCAACCGCACGGAACGGTAAAAGATACGAAGCGACAGGCAACAAACAATAATCAGCAAACACGAATCTATGTAGACCGACAGCGGCAATACATTAAAATACAGCGTTTCCGAATGAAGGCGTTGGCAAATTTTCATGCCGATATAATCGCATATCCAAACGCCCACGGTTGCAAACACAGAGGAAAATGCGAAGCGCAGAATATCAAACAACCCCGCATATCGCCACATGGTTTTATACACCCGAAACAGCGTGTTAAAGCCGAGATAGCACAGAATAATGAAAGGCAAACGGAAGCAAAGGCGCATCGCCAATTGCAAATCCATATAAAAATTCCAATGAAAGAACACCATTAAAAAATAGATGCAGTTGGTAATCATACAATCCGCAAGAACCAAAACTAAGGTGCGCTTGCCGATTTTCCGTTTTTGATTCAACAAATCACCCCCGATATTATCTTTCTAATTTTACTCTTTTCTTTTGCTTATGTCAATAAAACGATTGGCAGAAAAAACGGAAAATTTATGCAGAAAAAACGCAAAAATCTTCCCGAAAATCCGCACATATCGGTTGAAAGTACAGAGAAAAAATGTTAAAATACTTCTATTATGCATTTCGTAAAAACAGAATTGCACAGTTTCTATGCAGTCCGAAAAGCAGAAAGGAAGTGAGAACTTGAGCCGAAAACAGTGGTGCTTGTCCGCGTGTGACAAAGACGCGGCGGCGCAACTTGCCGAAAACGGCGAATTAGACCCGTTTTTGGCGTTGCTTTTAACCGCGCGCGGGATTACCGATGAAATTGACGCGGCGGCGTATTTATCAGCAGATACAGAGTTTTCCGACCCGTTCTCGCTTGCCGATATGGAAAAAGCGGTTGAGCGCATTGCCGCGGCGATGGACAATTTTGAGCGCATTGCCGTATTCGGCGACTATGACGCCGACGGGGTAACCGCCACCGCGCTGTTGTATTCGTATTTGGTGTCACAGGGGGCGAATGTCGAGTACCGTATTCCCGACCGTATGCGTGAAGGCTACGGTATTTCGTGCGCGGCGGTGCAGGAACTCTCCGAAAGCGGCGTGAAACTGATTGTCACCGTGGATAACGGCATTGCCGCCGTGGAAGAAGCCGCATTTGCCAAAGAACTCGGTGTGGATATGGTGATTACCGACCATCACACGCCGGGGGCGCAGTTGCCCGATGCGGTTGCGGTGGTCAATCCGCACCGCGAAGACTGCCCGTCCGAATATAAAGAATTTGCGGGCGTGGGCGTGGCGTTTCAACTCGTCTGCGCATTAGAGGGTGACAGCGATACGGTGTTGCAGAAATACGCCGATTTGCTGGCGTTAGGCACTTTGGCAGATGTTGTGCCGCTGACAGGGGAAAACCGTGCGTTGGTGAAAAAAGGCATTCGCCGCATTAACGCCGGCGCGCGCCCGGGTATAGAGGCGTTAAAAGCGGTGGCAGGGGTTGCCGGCCGCCCCCTGACCGCTTCCAATGTTGCGTTTACTTTGGCACCGCGTATCAATGCCGCAGGGCGTATCGGCAGTGCCGAAACGGCTTTGCGTTTACTGCTTTGCGACAACGAACAGGACGCAATAGAACTTGCAAACGAAACGGATATTTTAAATAAGCAACGCCAGGCGATTGAAACCAAAATTTCCGCCGAGGCGATACAGCAAATTGAAGAAAACCCCGCCGTGAAATACGCGGGCGTTTTGGTCGTGTCGGGCGCGGGTTGGCACCCCGGTGTTATCGGGATTGTCGCCGCGCGTTTGGTGTCGAAATACGGCAAACCCGCCGTGGTGATTACCACCGACGGTGAAACGGGCAAGGGCTCTTGCCGCAGTATTCCGGGCTTTTCCGTTTATGACGCACTTGCGAAGTGCGCGCCGCTTTTGACGCATTTCGGCGGGCATCCGGGCGCGGCGGGCTTGGGCGTTTTGACGGAGAATATCCCCGCCTTGCGCGACGCTTTGGACGTGTACACCAAAACCGGTTCTATGCCCTTTGCGCAAATCGGTTTGGATTTCAAACTGAACCCCGCCTATATCAATGTTTCGCTGTTAAACACGCTTGCTGCTTTGGAGCCGTGCGGCTGTGAAAATCCCGTGCCGACCTTTGGACTTTACAATATGACTTTGCGCGCCGTAAAACCCGTCGGGGAGGGCAAGCATTTGCGCCTGACTTTGCAAAAAGGTGCTTCGGAGATTGCGGCAATGCTGTTTTCCGTCACGCTCGCGGAATTTCCTTATCGCATCGGTGACGCGGTGGATTTGGCGGTGCAGATTGAGAAAAATGTGTTCCGCGGCGAGATAAAACCGTCTGTGCATATCAAAGAAATGCGTTTTTCGGGGACGGACGAGGAAAATTATTTGAAAAGTATGCGTCTGTATGAAAAATACCGTCACGGTGACGCGCTGAATGAAAAAGAAGTCACGTTTTTAACACCGTCACGCGAATTTTTGCTCGGCGTTTACAAATTTATGAAAAATGCGGGCACATTTCCGTTTGATGTCGAGGTGTTTTGCAAGCGAAGCGGCTGTCCGTACAAAAATGCCGCAACGGCGGCCGTCAGTTTTGATGTGCTGACGGAACTTTGTTTGCTCAAACAAGACGAAAACGGCGCATATCTATATACGGAACCTGCGCAAAAAGCGGATTTGTCCGCGTCTGAAATTCTCAAAACTTTGTCCGAAAAGGGATTGTAATTATGGAAACCAAAGAACTGACGCCAAAAGAAGAATATGCCCTTTTGAAAGCGCGTCTGCAAAAGGAAAAAGGCTTTACCGAAGCGGAAATTGCCGAAATCGACAAAGCATTTGCCTTGGCAGAGGAGGTGCACAGCGCACAACTGCGCTATTCGGGGCAACCGTATATTATTCACCCGATTGCCGTCGCCAATATTTTGGTGGATTTCGGTATGGACGCGCAGTCCATTGAGGCGGCGCTTCTGCATGACACGGTAGAGGACACCGATGTCACCTTGGAGCAGGTAAAGCACGAATTCGGGAACGAGGTTGCGGCGCTTGTGGACGGGGTCACTAAACTCGGCAAAGTGCCGCTTGCCACCAAAGAGGAATTTCAGGCGGAAAATATCCGCAAAATGTTGCTCGCGATGTATCAGGATATTCGCGTCATCATCATCAAACTTGCCGACCGCCTGCACAATATGCGCACGCTTGATTTTATGGCACCGCAGAAAAAACGCGACATTGCGCTCGAAACTTTGGAAATTTACGCGCCGATTGCGCACCGTCTCGGTATCCGCGCCGCCAAAGAGGAACTCGAAGATTTGGCAATCCGATTTTTAGACCCGATTGCCTATGCGGATATTGAAAAATCCTTGGACCAAATGACGAAATCGCGGCTGGAATTTTTGGAGGAAACCAAAGAGAAAATCCGTGAACGCATTGCCACGGTGGTCAAAACGGCGCAAATTGACGGGCGCATCAAAAGCGTGCACGGCATATACCGCAAAATGTATATGCAAAACAAGAATTTTGACCAAATTTACGATATTTATGCCATTCGCATTATTGTGGACAGCGTCATTGACTGCTATAACTGTTTGGGCGTTATACACGATATGTTCCGCCCGATGCCCGGTCGGTTTAAGGACTACATTTCCACCCCGAAACCGAATATGTACCAATCTTTGCACACCACGGTTTTGGGGCGCGACGGCATTCCGTTTGAAGTGCAAATCCGTACTTGGGAAATGCACCGCACCGCGGAATTCGGTATCGCGGCGCATTGGAAATACAAATTGGGCTTAAAAGGCAAATCCAATTTGGACGAACGCCTTGCGTGGATTCGCCAAATGCTCGATGACCAAAAAGAGTCGGGCGATGTGCAGGAACTCGTGCGCGCGATTAAGAGCGACTTGATTCCCGAAGATGTGTTCGTCTTTACCCCGCGCGGCGATGTGATTAACTTGCCCAGCGGCGCCACGGTGATTGACTTTGCCTATGCCATTCACACCGCGGTCGGCAACAAAATGGTCGGCGCAAAGGTGGACGGCCGCATTGTGCCGATTGACTATCAGGTCAAAACCGGCGAAATCGTCGAGGTGCTGACCTCGTCACAGCAGGGCAAAGGCCCTTCGCGCGATTGGCTGTCGATTGCCAAAACCAGTTCCGCGCGCAACAAAATCCGTTCGTGGTTCAAAAATGAAAAGCGCGACGAAAATATTGCCGAGGGCAAAGCAGAAGTGGAACGCGAGTTTCGCCGCAATTATATTCGGCTGGATGAGGAACAGTACGAGCAGTTTATCAAGAATTTGGCGGCGCGTCAGCATTTTGACAATGTAGACGACTTCTATGCCGCGATTGGCTTCGGCGGCATATCGGTCATTCGCTTGTTGCCCTATATCAAAGAGGAATACAACAAAAATTACCGTCCGCAAGAGCCTGCCGAAGTGTTGCAAGAGGTCAAAACCACCCGTCCGAAGGGTAAAGACGGTGTAACGGTAGAGGGCGTGGACAATGTGCTGATTAAGTTCTCCCGTTGCTGTAATCCGTTGCCGGGCGACAATATCATCGGCTTTATCACGCGCGGGCACGGCATTTCCGTGCACAAGCGCGACTGCCCGAATGTGCCCGAAGATTTGCACAACTGTCAAGAACCCGAACGCTGGGTGCGCGTGACTTGGAATGACGATGTGAAAAAGGAATTCAAAGCGTCTTTGCAAATTACGGCGCTGTCACGCATTGGGCTTATGGCAGATGTGTCGGTGCAACTTGCGAATATGCGCGTCAATATCAACGAGATTTCCACGCGCGACGCAAAAGACGGCAGAAGCACGATTTATATGACAATTACCGTCAGCAATGTCGACCACCTGAAAAATGTGATTTCGCGCATTGAAAAGGTCGACGGCGTGCTGAGTGTGGAGAGGTAAAAATGAAAGCAGTTATACAACGCGTGAAACACGCCCAAGTGTCCGTCGACGGCGAAACCGTCGGCAAAGTGGGCGAGGGGTATATGATTTTAGTCGGCGTGCAGGAAGGCGACACAAACGCCGACGCTGAAATTTTGGCGCGCAAAACCGCCAATTTGCGTGTGTTTACCGACGAAGACGATAAAATGAACCGTTCGGTGTTGGATATCGACGGCGAAATTTTGGCGATTTCGCAGTTTACCCTTTGCGCCGATGTCAAAAAAGGCAACCGCCCGTCCTTTATGCATGCGGCAGAGCCCTGTGAAGCCGACCGACTTTACAATCTCTATTGTGATGAACTGTTAAAAAACGGCGTGCGGAAAGTCGAAAAAGGCGTGTTCGGCGCGCACATGGAAGTTGAACTGTTGAACAACGGCCCCGTCACGATTTTGTTTGATACGGAAATTTGGAGAGGAAAATAAGCAAATGGCAGTAACCGTTCAATCCCTGCCGCAAGGGCCTATCGCGGCAAATACGCATATCATCACCGATACCGCCACGGGCAAAATTGCTTTGGTGGACGCGGGTGACTGTACCGATACACTGCTATCCATGCTTTCGGGCGGTGCGGTCGAGTACATTTTGCTCACACACGGGCATTTTGACCATATATTGGGCGTAGCGGCTTTAAAACAGCAGTTCCCCAAAGCGCAAATCTGCGTCCACGCGCTTGACGCCGACTGCCTGACCGATGAGGAAGAAAGCCTTTGCTCTTGGGAATGTGCGGGGCAGCAAACGATGATACAACCCGACCGCCTGTTGCAAGACGGCGACAAAATCACATTCGGCGAAACGGAATTGACCGTGTTGCACACGCCCGGCCACACCAAAGGCGGTGTTTGCTATGCGGATTTGAAAAATCGAAATCTGTTTACGGGTGACACGCTGTTTTGTCTGACGGCAGGGCGCACGGATTTCCCCGGCGGCAGTGACGAGGACTTGCTGGCGTCGCTCATTCGCTTGAAAAATTTGGACGGCGATTTTACCGTGTATCCGGGGCACAACCGCGCCACCACGCTCGACTATGAGCGCACGCACAATCGGTATATGCGGAGAATGGGAAAATGATTTTAGAGGTTTTGGGGAATACCTATCAATATGAACTTGAAAAACTGACGCGCGTGTTTTTTCCGAATGAAAAAATCCGCGTACTTTTTGAAGCGGACACATATCCCGCAGACGAAACGGTTTGTACCGCGCAAATCGAAGCGGATACCGCGCGTGTTTCCATACAAATCGGCGGGCAAAAGTTGTGTAAAGTAAAGCCCCTTGTCAAAGAGGATGACCGTGAACTGCAACTCGCTTCGCTTTTGTTTTGCGGTTTGCAAACCTTGACGGGCTACACACCGCAATGGGGGCTGCTGACGGGGATTCGCCCGTCAAAATTGTTGCTCGCATTACAAGCGGAAATGGGGGAAGCGGCGGCGCGCGCCTATTTTACCGACCGCTTTTTTGTGTCGCCGCAAAAAACGGCACTCACAGAAAGCGT
>CAMGGF010000044.1 GCA_946055445.1 uncultured Ruminococcus sp.
CCGACGCCGATGTGGACGGGTTCCAAATCCGCACGCTGATTTTGACGATGATTTATCGGTTGATGCCGACGCTTATCCGCGAAGGCAAGGTGTTTATCGCCGAATCGCCGCTGTACGAAATCAATACAAAAGACGAAACTTGGTTCTGCTACACCGAAAAGGAAAAGCAGGAGGCACTTGCAGAAATCGGCGACCGCAAATATACCGTACAGCGCTCCAAAGGTCTTGGTGAGAACGAAGCGGATATGATGTGGCTGACCACGATGAATCCGAAAACCCGCCGCCTCATTAAAGTTGAGCCCGATTATTCCCCCGAGGCCGTCGCCGAAAAATTCGATTTGCTGTTGGGCGACAATTTGCAGGGGCGCAAAGACCACATCGCCGAAAACGGCTATCTGTATCTCGATTTGGCGGATATTTCGTAAGGACAGCAAAATGAAACTTTTATTTGTCATTCTGAACGAAGTGAAGAATCTCGAAAAGAAAAGTGAAATCGAAAAGAGATTTTTCGCCTGACGGCGCAGAATGACAAATACGGGCGACAAGTGAATCGCCCCCACGCACGAAATGTATTTTTCGTGTAGGCGCAGTCGAACACAGTTCGCCCCTACCGAATGTAGGGAACGACCTGCGTGTCGTTCCGCAAAATTACATCAAAATCCACAGGCGGGCACGAAACTTCGCCGCTACAATCCGATTTCTATGTATGAACAGGAGTAAAATCCCATGCCCAGAAAACCGAAAAAAGCAGAAATCCCTCACGAGGAGGAATTACAGCCCAACGCCCACATTTTAGGCGCGGGCGAGGTGGTTGAGCAGTTTATCACCGATACGCTTGAAACCAACTATATGCCGTATGCGATGAGCGTGATTATGTCGCGCGCAATCCCTGAAATCGACGGCTTTAAGCCCTCACACCGCAAACTCCTTTATACGATGTATAAAATGGGGCTTTTGAACGGCGGGACGATTAAATCCGCGAATATCGTCGGGCGCACTATGCAGTTGAACCCCCACGGCGACGCGACCATTTACGAAACCATGGTGCGTTTGTCACGCGGCAATGAGGCGCTTTTGTATCCGTATGTTCTTTCAAAGGGTAACTTCGGCAAGGCGTATTCCCGCAATATGCAGTACGCCGCCTCGCGTTACACCGAGGCGAAGTTAGAACCGATTGCCGCCGAACTGTTTGCGGATATCGACAAAGATACCGTCGATTTTGTCGACAACTATGACAATACGATGAAAGAACCGACACTGTTCCCCGTAACATTCCCGTCGGTGCTTGTCAATGCCAATACGGGTATCGCTGTCGGTATGGCGTCCTCGATTTGCTCGTTTAATTTGAAAGAAATTTGCGATGCCACCGTCGGTTTAATCAAAAACAACGATTTTGATATTAACGAAGCGGTCAAAGCGCCCGATTTCATCGGCGGCGGGCAGATTGTGTATGATGAAACGCAAATGCGCGAGATTTTCCGCACGGGGCGCGGCAGTTTTAAGGTGCGCGCCAAATATGCCTATGATAAACCCAATAACTGTATTGATATTACCGAAATTCCGCCGACCACCACAGCAGAGGCGATTATTGAAAAAATCATTGAAAAGGTCAAGGGTGGTACATTGCGTGAAATCGCCGATGTCCGCGACGAAACCGATAAAAAAGGCTTAAAAATCACCATCGATTTAAAACGCGGCACCGATGCGGACAAACTGATGAAAAAACTGTTCAAATCCACGCCACTGGAAGACGCCTTTGCCTGCAACTTCAATGTGCTGATTGCGGGTATGCCGCGCGTGTTGGGCGTGCGCGACTTACTGCTCGAATGGATTGCGTTCCGTTCGGAGTGTGTCCGCCGCCGCGTGTATTTTGACTTGTCCAAAGCCAAGGACCGCTTGCATCTCCTGGAAGGTTTGCAGAAAATTTTGCTCGATATTGACAAAGCCATTCGCATTATCCGTTCTACCGAAGAAGAAGCAGAGGTCGTGCCGAATTTGATGATAGGATTTGGCATTGACAAAATTCAAGCGGAATATGTTGCAGAAATTAAACTGCGCCACTTAAACCGCGAGTATATTTTGAAACGCACGAAGGATATCGAGGATTTGCGCACTTCGATTGCGGATATGGAGGATATCCTGTCGAGCAAAGCGCGCATTAAGAAAATCATTGTGGGCGAACTCGAAACGGTTGTCGAAAAATACAACAAACCGCGCCGCAGTGAGATTGTGTATGCCGCTGCCGAGGAGGACGAAACCCCCGAGGACGATACACCCGATTACCCCGTGCACTTATTCTTCTCGAAAGAGGGGTATTTCAAAAAGATTACGCCGCAGTCTTTGCGTATGAGCGGTGAGCAGAAGTTCAAAGACGGCGACAGCCTGCTTTTGACGATGGAAGCAACCAACAATACGGAATTGTTGTTTTTTACCGACCGCTGTCAGGTTTACAAAGCCAAAGCCGCCGATTTTGACGATACCAAAGCAAGCGTTTTGGGCGATTATGTGCCGTCAAAACTGCATATGGACGCGGGCGAAACGGCAATTTATATGGCGGTAACCACCGATTATAAAGGCTATATGCTGTTTTTCTTTGAAAACGGAAAATTGGCAAAGGTGGATTTATCCGCTTACGAAACCAAAACCAACCGCAAAAAGTTGATTAAAGCGTATTGCGACAAATTCCCGTTGGCGGCAATCCGCCAAATCCGCGAGGATTGCGAATTGGTGGTGCAGTCCACTGCGGGCAGAATTCTTCTGCTCAACACCGGCGCTGTATCGCCGAAAACCACCAAAGATACACAGGGCGTTGCCGTGATGACCCTCAAAAAGGGACACCGCCTCGCAAGTGTACGCGAATTTGTTGCGGGCGAGTTCCAAAAACCCGCGCGCTATCGCACGCGTTCTCTGCCCGCCGCAGGCGCACTGCTCTCCGCCGAAGATTCGGGCGAGCAGTTGACATTGTAAACGGAAAAGCGTCACGCAAAATACCGTCTGTTTGGGGTGGATTACCAAGTTTTACCGTTGACAAATATCGGCAAAACTTGCATAATAAAATCGGTAAGTGTCGGCATTGTGTTGTAATCGGCTCGGTGCTGAATTGCGAAAATCCTGTGGGCAAACCGTCTGCAGCGGCAAGAAAGTGGAAGGTGTATGATGAAAAAAGCAGGCAGCATTTTATGCGTTTTGCTGTTACTGTGCAGCATTTTTTCAATGGCGGTGCCCGTTTCTGCGGCGAACGCCGTGTCAATCGGTCTGCACGCAAGTAAAGACAGCGTGTGCGTCGGTGATACGGTGGAAGTTACGGTGTCATTGTCTTCGGGGTCAAACCTCGGCACATTGCAGTTCATTTTGCAATATGACAGTGCTTGTGTGGAACTTATCGAGTCTAAATCTTCGGCACAAGGCGTTTTTGATTGGAGTCAGCCGAACTGGCACCTTTCATCTGACAAAATCCGTTATGTCGGTGTAACGCCGGGTGCTGCGACGGCGGGCGGAACCATTTTAAAAGCGACCTTTACGGTGAAAAAAGCCAATCCGCAGTTTTCGTTGACGGTGGAAAGCGCCACGGACGGCAACGACAGTGAAGTACCGTACACCGTCAGCAGTCCGCTGAAATTGAAATGCAGCCACAGATACGGCGATTGGACGGTTACCCAACAGCCTACCTGTAAGGTCGCAGGGAAAAAAGAACGCACTTGTGTGGATTGCGGCGCAAAGGACACCGCAACAATCGCAGTGTCTGCCCATACGCCGAGCGTGTGGGAAACGGTGCGGCAACCCGCCTGCACGGAAGCGGGCGAGCGCGTGCAAAAATGCACGGTGTGCGGCACCGTGTGTAAACGGGAGTCTATTGCGGCTTTGGGGCATAATATTCCGGCTTCGGCTTGGAAAGTGACCAAAGAGGCGACTTGTGACGCGGCCGGCGAACGCACGGCGGCATGCACGCGGTGCGGCAAAACCGAGTCTGAAAAAATACCGGCATTGGGGCACAATATTCCGGCTTCGGCTTGGAAGGTGACCAAAGAGGCGACTTGCGAAGCAAGTGGGGAACGCACGGCGACGTGTACGCGTTGCGGCAAAACCGTTTCCGAAAGCATTCCCGCATTAGGGCACGATATTCCGAAAAATGCTTGGACAGTGACCAAAGAACCGACTTGTGAAGCCACCGGCACGCACACGGCGTCTTGCACACGGTGCGGCAAGACCGTTTCCGAAAGCATTCCCGCATTGGGGCACGATATTCCGGAAAGTGCTTGGAAAGTGACCAAAGAACCCGACTGTGAAACTGCGGGTATACATACGGCGGCGTGCACGCGGTGCGGGAAAACCGTCACGGAAGAAATTGCGCCGATCGGACACAGTGTACCGGACTCTGCTTGGACGGTGATTACAGAAGCAACCTGTGAAACAACGGGGGAACGACAGGGCGTTTGCAGCGTTTGCGGTAAATCCGTGACCGAAGAAATCCCCTTACGCGACCACGATTACGGCGAATGGCAGGTTGTGCGCGAGGCGACGGAAACGGAGTGCGGCGAAAAAGAACGCGTTTGTAAAATTTGCGGGGCGAAAGAAACCGAAACCATTGAACCTATAACGGCGGTGGAAACAGTTGCAGAGCCGGAAGAGCCGCGTAAGCAAATGCCGAAATGGGCGGTTGCGGCAGGCATCGGCGCAGGGATTTGTGTCGTGCTGTGTGCGGCTGCAGGCGTTTGGGTATTTATTGTAAAGAAAAAAGCAATTTAAAACAGACGATATATTCAAAAGACGGTTTTGCTTGTCGGCAAAACCGTCTTTTGACTTATTATGTAGAAAAATGCGTCAATCAATACTGAGTTTTATGCACAGCGGAATGCTGCGGTCGATTTCACCCTCAATTTGAAAGCGAAACGATTTTTTGTCCTGTTCAAACCGCACAGGATTGTCATACCCGAGTACTTCAACCTTTTGAATATTGTAGCAAATACCGCCTTCGCCGCCTTGACGCAGGCTTTTTACAATGTGCTGTTTGACGGGCTTGTCACTCATCACGAACACATAAATTGCACCTGTTTTGTAAGTGAAACGGTAATCCTGCTTGCCGTAACGAAAATTCTCTTTAAAACTGCCTTGCTTTTGCGTTTTACCCTCACCGTAAACGGCAAAGGGCGATGTGCCGTATATTGCTTCACCGTTTTTCTCAAGCCATTCACCGACAGAGAGCAAAACCGCCTTTTCCTCGTCGCAGATTTTACCGTTCGCTTTCGGCCCGACATTGAGCATATAACAGCCGTTTTTCGATACAACATCAATCATATTCGTCAATATCTCATACGGCGTTTTGAATTTGTTGCCCTCGGTGTAGCCCCAACTGTTTTTCGCAATGGCAGTGTCATTTTGCCAAAGGACAGGGGATATGCCGTCGATTTGTCCGCGTTCCACATCGAAAATCGCACAGCCGGGCATTATCGCACCGACCTTGTAAAACACCGCAACTTCTTTGCCCCACTCTGCACCGCGGTTGTAATAGTATGCGAGGAACTTTTTTAAGTAGGGCTTGAATTCGGGTTTGTTTATCCACCAATCAAAATATACGGCAAGCGGACGGTTGCGGTCAATCATTTCGCAGGCGGACGCCAACCAGTCGCGGCACCATTCCTCTGTGGGTGGGCATTTTTCGTTGTCATACGGATTTCCCGTTGTGTGCAGTGCCGCAGGACCGTATAAATCGGGATATTCGCCGCGCGACACTTCGGAATGCGGGCAGTTTTTCCGCGCACCGTTTAAAAACCAAAAGTGCTCTGCACGGTGGTTGGAACATAAAAATCCGATGTCGTGGCGGTCACACGCCTCGTGCAACTCCTGCATATAGTCGCGGTGCGTTTGCAAATCTACCGTGTTCCAACGGTTCAATTCGGATTTATACATTTTCACACCGTCGTGGTGCTCGGCGACGGGCATAATGTACTTCGCGCCGCTTTTCTTAAAAATATCCAACCATTCGTCCGCGTCAAATTCCGTTGGATTGAACTGCGCAACCACTTGGCGGTAATCGCCGGTTTCACCGTATGTTTTTACACGGTGCGCCCAACTCTTTGTGCCTTTCAAGTACATTTGGCGCGGGTACCATTCGCTTTCGGTGGCGGGCACGGAATATACGCCCCAATGAATAAACAGCCCGAACCGCCCTTGCTTGTACCATTCGGGCATTTTGAAATCGGAAAGGCTTTCCCAGTTGTCTTTGAAAGGACCTTTTGCGATACAATCGTCCACTTTTTGCAAATATTCGTCAATCGTCATCATATTTTTCCTCTTAGCCTTTTCTATAAATTTGAAAGAGCCTTGCTCCTTTGTGTAATCTGTTTGCATTCGCGACAGAAAGCACCCGAAACAAATACAGATGTTTATACGAAAGATTATATTGTACTTTTTTATAAATTGCAATGCAAAAAACACGGTTTGTTTTGCAAAAGAGCGGCGGCGATGAATTGACAAAGACAAAGGTCTTTGGTAGAATAAGAAAAGTTTGAATGATTGCATATGCCTCCTTAGTTAAATGGATATAAGAACCCGCCGCAAAGCGGCGGAACCTTGTTACTCGCTCGCTTTGCTCGTAATAAGAACCTGCTGTTTTACAGCAGAACCTTGTTACTCGCTCGCAAAACTTGTGCCTTGCTCGCTCGTAATAACAAATATTTGATATAATTGTTTATATTTGCCTCCTTAGTTAAATGGATATAACAAATCCCTCCTAAGGATTAGTTATCGGTTCGATTCCGGTAGGGGGTGCCAAAAATCCCTTAGACGATAGTCTGAGGGATTTTTACTTTTTACTTCTTACCTCTTCACTCTTACTTCGACCAAAACGCCTTATGGGATTTTTGGGAAGTAAGAAGTAATATGTAAAAGGTAATAAGTGTTGCGACTTCGCTGTTTTTGTGATAAAATAAATCTAAGGCAGTGATGATATGAAAAATTTAATTTTTTCTCAAGATAATTCAATTGAACCTAATGGCGCTATTGGTGTTCAAAAATGCGGTATTGTTTTTTGGCAAAAAACAGGTTTTTTAAGGCATTGTAATGCACTTGGTTTCCAATCCATTATCACATTGGTCAATAAAAAGTTTTCACCATCGAATATACAAAACCTCGGAGATACTTGTTTTATTCAATTTGATAATGATGATAATAAAATTATTTTTCTTTCATTGAAAAAAGAGAAAAATTCAAACCACTGTTTTATATATGGTGAATCTCACACAGTATATACTGATTTTAAGTTTCATTTGTTTGCTTTGGAAATTGTTAGTTATATTTCCAAGCAAATCGGTTGTAAATTCTATATAGATGATGCAACTAAATATCTTAAACATAATTCAATTGAAAAACTAAAAGAATATATAGACAATTTTGAAATCCAAAATTCTGAATCACCTGATTTATTAAGAAAAGTAGTTATTGAGAAACAAAAACAAGAATAGTTAAAGAAAATCCAATGTTTTCGACAGTTCTTTTTGTATTTGTGTCCGCAAGGACACAACATCGTTTGCGAGTTTACTCGCAACATCATTTATCCGTAGGATAACATCATTCCGCCGCGGTGGATACAAAACGAGGTTGCGCTTCACGCAAGCAGTGTTGTGCTTCGCACAAACGATGTTACACCTTGCGGTATAAACGAAGTTAAAAGAAGTAGATAACCTCCTCGATTTTCAGACACATTTTATTCGTGTCATTAAGTTCAAACTTCCCAGCAAAAGACGGTTGCGAGGGCAATCGTCTTTTTCAATGAAATTCGTTCCTTATACAACGCGTGAAATATTCTTAGGTATGTGAAGGAACAAATTTTATGTCACATTTTGCCGTAAGGCAAAATATTTCGTCTTGCGGATATATAATTGCCCGATTGCATAAGCGGTTGTTTATTTATTTTTCATCGCTTCCTGCTTGTTTTTTATATCGCAATTCAAGTCGCATATTCGAATTTAGGGGAAGTAAAAAGCAGACAATAATAGATGCGTTTTTCACAAAAATATTGCAAAAACTGCTTGACAAAAGTAAAATACCTGTTATAATAACAGTAATAATTATTGTTATTGTTAATTCGTGAGAGGTGGTGCATATGCCGCAGGTTAGAAAAAGCCGTCAGCGCGACGCGATTTTATATAATTTGCAGCAACGCTGCGACCATCCCACTGCAATGGAGTTGTATCTTTCCGTGCGGGAAGAAATTCCGAATTTGAGCCTCGGCACGCTGTACCGCAACTTAAAAGGTATGTGCGAAAACGGTACAGTCATCAGCCTTTCCTCAGGCGGTGAGGAGCATTACGATGCCATTACACACCGTCACGCGCATTTGCGCTGCGAAAAATGCGGCAGATTTTACGATTTGCCCCAATGTGCCTTGCCGTCGGCAGAACGCTTGTTGCAAGACGAGTACAACGGTGAAATTCACGATTACAGTTTGATTTTCTT
>CAMGGF010000045.1 GCA_946055445.1 uncultured Ruminococcus sp.
CCGACACCGGCAGGAAACTCGGTTGCGGAGCGGCGCTGTCTGCTTTGCGGCGCACGGCGGCAAACGGGTTTGCTTTAAATGACTGCATTTCGCTTGACGAATTGGAAGCGTTGCGCGATGCGGGCAAGGTGCAGGAACACATTTTTTCCGTGGAGCAATGTTTGGCATCCTATCCGTCCATTACGGTGACCGCGCCGCAGGCGGTGCGCTTTCAAAACGGCGGCGAACTGTTTTTGAACCGTATCGGCAATCCGAAAACGGGGCTGTACCGTATGTATGCGCCCGACGGACGGTTTTTGGGGCTCGGCGAAGCGCCCGCAGAGGAGAACGCCGACTGTCTGACGGTAAGGAGGGTGTTTGTAGATGGATAAACAACGCGCAATCGCCCTCGGTACATTTGACGGTCTGCACCGCGGGCATTGGCAGGTGCTCAACGGCACAAAACAGGGTGATTTTACGCCGTCTGTTTTGCTGTTTTCCGAACATCCCGCGTCCGTGCTGGCGAATACCGCGCCGCCCACGCTTTGTACCGCCCAAAAACGCGAAACGCTGTTGGCGGCGGCGGGCATAGAACCCCTGTATGTGGATTTTCGGGAAATTATGGCGCTGTCTGCGCGCGCGTTTTTTGAAGAAATCCTCATCAAACGCTTTTCGGCAGGGCTTTTATGCTGTGGAGAAAATTATACCTTCGGGAAAGGCAAATCGGGGAATCCCGCGGTTTTGAAAGCCCTGTGCGACGAATACGGCGTGCGCCTTTGCGTTGCCGAAACCGTCACAATCGGCGGTGCACCCGTTTCTTCTACACGAATTCGGCAAGCATTGGCGCAAGGGAAAATCGAAACGGCAAACCGTATGCTCGGCAGACCGTTTTCCTATGCATTCCCTGTGGTGGAAGGGGATAAGCGCGGCAGAAAACTGCACTTCCCGACGGTGAACCAATTTTTCCCCGACGGCTTTGTGCAGCCGAAATTCGGCGTGTATGCATCCTTTGCCGAAATCGACGGCAAGCGCTACCCTGCCGTGACCAATTTCGGCGCGCGCCCGACCATCGGAACAAAAACGGTGCGCAGCGAAACCTATCTTATCGGCTTTTCGGGGGATTTGTACGGGCAAAGCCCCGAAATCCAATGGCTTTCTTACTTGCGTCCCGAACGGAAATTTGATACACTTGCCGACTTGCAGGCGGCGATTGCAAACGATGCCGCGTGCGCGGAAGAAATTTTCAAAAATACTATTGCAAACAAGATATAAACATTGTAAAATAAATACAGAATTTCCCAAATCTTTTTAAAAGGACGGTGCTACCTATGTGGGCATTGAAAACCGCGTATTACCGCGCATTCCAAAAAATTATGAAAATCTTTATGATTTTTCTTGACTGGTCCGAGCCGGAATTGCTGACCGGCCCCGGCAGTATTAAAAAGCTCCCCGGCGTGATTGCCGATAAGGGCATCAACAATGTGATGATTGTCACCGATAAAGGTTTGATGAACTTACATATTCTGGACGGCTTGTTTGAAGAACTGAAAGCCAAAAACATAAACTATGTGGTGTATGACGGCGTACAGCCCAACCCCTCGATTGAAAATATCGAGGAGGCGCGCGCGATGTTTGTGGAAAACGGCTGTGAGGCGATGATTGCATTTGGCGGCGGCAGTCCGATGGACTGCGCAAAGGCTGCGGCGGCGCGTGTGGTGCGCCCGAACAAGACTGTTCCGCAAATGCGCGGCGTGATGAAAGTTATGCACAAATTGCCGCCGTTCTTTGCAGTGCCCACCACGGCGGGCACCGGTTCCGAAACCACGCTTGCGGCGGTGGTTTCCAACACGCAAACCCACGAAAAATATGCGATTAACGATCCGTGCCTGCGTCCGAAATATGCGGTGCTTGACCCCGAACTGACAGTCGGCTTGCCGCCGCACATCACTTCCACCACCGGTATGGACGCGCTCACGCACGCGGTTGAAGCCTATATCGGCAAGAGCAATGTGAAATCCACTTCCGCCTACGCCGAAAAGGCAACCAAACTGATTTTTGAAAATCTCGAAACCGCTTACAATGACGGCAAAAATATTGAGGCGCGCAACAATATGCTGTTAGCCTCTTTCTATGCCGGTATGGCGTTTACCCGCGCGTATGTCGGCTATGTGCACGCGATTGCGCACAACTTGGGCGGTATGTACGGCATTCCGCACGGCCTTGCAAACGCGGTGATTTTACCCGTGATTTTGGAAGAATACGGCAGTGCGATTTACGCCCCGCTTGCCCGTCTTGCGGACATTGCAGGCGTCAAAGGCGTCAGCGAAGCGGACAAAGCCGTGAACTTCATTTTCGAAATCAAGTCGATGAACGCGCGTATGAACATTCCTGCGGGCTTTACGCAAATCAAAGACGAGGATATTGACACCATCGTCGAGCGCGCAATGAAAGAGGCACACCCGCTGTACCCCACCCCCGTCATTTTCGACAAAAAACGCCTTTGCGCGATTGTCAAGAAATTAAAAATCGAAGAATAACCGATTTTTCGGCAGTTCGGGTCGCGGCTCGAACTGCTTTTTTTCGTTTTTTGCCTGTTTTACGAAAAAAACAGTTGATACTTTGTCGATTTTCTGCGATAATATATAGGCATATTTTATACCCTGTTGAGAGGTGCGTCGATACAATGGAAAACACGCAAAAAATTGCGGACCTTTTATTTCCGCATATTCAGAAAACGCCTGCGGATTTCGAGGCGATGTATCCGCCGCGCAATTTGCCCGAGGGGGCGCGCGTGACGCGTTTTGCACCGAGCCCGACGGGATATTTGCATGTCGGCGGTCTGTTCGGCGCGCTGACGGATTATATGGTGGCGCGGCTTTCAAACGGTGTGACCTATTTACGCATTGAAGATACCGACAAAAAGCGCGAAATCGAGGACGGTGTTTCCGCGATTTTAGAGGGCTTTCAAACCTTCGGCATTGCGTTTGACGAGGGTGTGACGGGCTTCGGCACGGAAAGCGGCGCATACGGGCCGTACACGCAAAGCAAGCGTGTGGAACTGTACCAAACGATTGCAAAAGATTTGGTGGTGCGCGGCCTTGCATACCCTTGTTTTTGCACGGCGGACGAACTTGCCGCCCTGCGCGACAAACAGGAAAAAGACGGTGCGCTCATTCGCGGCTATTTCGGCAAATATGCGAAATGCCGTGATTTGACCGACGCGGAAATCGAAGAAAATATAAAATGCGGCAAACCGTATGTTTTGCGTTTTCGTTCCGACGGCGATGAAAACAAACGCATCATGGTAGAGGATATGGTGCGCGGCAAAATTGAAATGCCCGAAAATATCATTGACGAAGTGCTGTTAAAGAGCGACGGCGTGCCGACCTACCATTTTGCGCATGTGTGCGACGACCATTTTATGCGCACAACGCATATCATTCGCGGCGAGGAGTGGATTCCCTCCACGGCGAAGCACATCGCATTGTTTAAGGCTTGCGGCTTCCGCGTGCCGAAATACGCACACACGCCGCAGGTGTTGAAAATTGATGAGCAAGACGGCACCAAGCGTAAACTTTCCAAGCGCAAAGACCCCGAAGCGGCGGTTTCCTATTTCGCGGAAAACGGCTATCCGAAAGAGGCGTTGCTGGAATATTTAATGACGCTCTTAAATTCCAATTTTGAGGATTGGCGGCGCGCAAATCCCGAGGCGGATATTTTCACGTTCCCCTTTAATTTGAAAAAAATGAGCGCTTCGGGCGCGTTGTTTGATATGGCGAAACTCCGTGACATCAGCAAAACCGTCATTTCCAAAATGATTGCTGAAGAAGTGTATACCCGTGCACTTGCGTGGGCGGAAGAATATGATGCGGTGTATGCGGAAATCTTAAAGACGAACCGTGAAAAAGCGGTCGGTATGCTTTCTCTTGACCGCGGCGGCAAAAAACCGCGCAAAGATATTGCGGCGTTTTCCGAGGTCAAAGGGTATTTCTCTTATATGTACCCCGAATTATACCAAAAAGACTACACTTTGCCCGAAAATATCGCAAAGGCGGACGCGGCAAAGATTTTAAAAGACTATGCGTCGGTTTACAGCGCGTCTGATGACAAAGACGCATGGTTTGAAAAAATCAAAGCGCTGTGCGCGCCCAACGGCTTTACGCCGAATGTCAAAGAATATAAAGCAAACCCCGAAGCATTCAAAGGCCATGTGGGCGATGTGTCCACCGTCATTCGCATTGCGGTGACGGGGCGGCAGAACACCCCCGACCTGTGCACGATTTTGCAACTTTTGGGCGAAGAAACCGTGCAGGCGCGCCTTGCCGATGCGGCGGCATTTTATCAAGCGTAAATTTCCTGTAAAGGAGTTGAAAGTATGGAAGAAAAAGAAACTGTTATGGCTTCCAATTTTATTCACGATTTTATTGACGAGGATTTGGAAAACGGCGTGTATACCCATGTGCAAACGCGTTTTCCGCCGGAGCCGAACGGCTATTTGCACATCGGCCACGCCAAGGCAATTTGCATCAATTTCGGTACCGCGAAAAAATATGGCGGTACCTGCAATTTGCGCTTTGACGACACCAATCCCCAAAAAGAGGATATGGAATATGTCGAGTCCATCAGAGAGGACATCAAATGGCTCGGCTTTCAGTGGGACAAGTGCCTGTATGCGTCAAGTTACTTCGATTTTATTTACGAATGCGCTTTGCAACTTATCAAAGACGGTAAAGCGTATGTGGATGATTTGACCGCCGATGAAATCCGCGAATACCGCGGTACGCTGACAGAGCCCGGCAAAAACAGCCCGTACCGCGACCGTTCTGTGGAAGAAAATCTCGATTTGTTCCGCCGTATGACCGACGGTGAATTCGAAAACGGCGCGAAAGTTCTGCGCGCGAAAATTGATATGGCGTCGCCCAACCTCAATATGCGCGACCCCGTTATTTACCGCATCGCGCACATTTCGCATCACCAAACAGGCGACAAATGGTGCGTTTACCCGATGTACGATTTTGCGCATCCGCTGTCCGATGCCAAAGAGGGCGTTACCCATTCGCTTTGTTCGTTGGAATTTGAAAACCACCGCCCGCTGTACGATTGGTTCTTGCGCGAGTTGGGGCTCCCCAATCCCCCGCGCCAAATTGAGTTTGCGCGCTTAAACTTAAACTATTGCTTAACAAGCAAACGCAAGTGCTTGGCGCTTGTCAACGAGGGGATTGTAGACGGTTGGGACGACCCGCGTATGGTCACTTTAAGCGGTATGCGCCGCAGAGGGTACCCTGCCGCCGCCGTGCGTAATTTCTGCGAAAAAATCGGCGTTTCCAAAGCCTATTCCGTGGTGGATATGGGGCTTTTGGAGTCCTGCGTGCGGGATGAACTCAACGAAACCGCGCCGCGCGCAATGGCAGTGCTCGAACCGCTGAAACTGATTATTGACAATTACCCCGAGGGGCAAACCGAAGAACTCGAAATCGAAGTCCACCCCGCCCACCCCGAAATGGGTACGCGCAAAACGGTATTTTCAAAAGAACTGTATATCGAGCGCGAAGACTTTATGGTGGAACCGCCGAAAAAGTATTTCCGCCTGTTCCCCGGCAATGAAGTCCGCTTAAAAAGTGCATTCTTCGTAAAATGCACGGGATATGACACCGACGAAAACGGTGAAGTCACCGCGGTACACTGCACCTATGACCCCGAAAGCCGCGGCGGCAATTCGCCCGACGGCAGAAAAGTGAAAGGCACAATTCACTGGGTCAGCGCGGTGGACTCCTTCCCCGCAACGGTACATTTGTATGACCGTCTGTTCAACGCCGAAAACCCCTCCGACGAAACCAACGGCAGTTTCAAAAACAATTTGAACCCCGATTCGCTGACGGTTTTGAAAGGCTGTCTTATTGAGGGGGGCTTGCGTGACGCGAACCCCGGTGATGTGTTCCAGTTTATGCGCAAGGGATATTTCTGTGTTGACAAAAAGTCAAAAAGTGATAGTATAATATTCAACCGCACGGTTGCACTCAATTCCTCGTGGGGAAAGTAAAGGAGACCCGACTGTAATGGCAAAGGAAAAACAAATGAAGCAGAATAAAGGGCCAAAAGATATTTTATATCGCGCCGTTATGGCGATTTTAGCGGTGTGCGTGCCGATTGCCGCTTATTTTTGCGAGTATATATACACGGTTTTAGAATCGGATATTTTCAAATGGATGGCACAACTCTCCGGCAACACAACCGACACCGGCGCAACGGAATCGGTTTGGAGTATCAACCGCTTTGTGCAGAAACTTCTGCCGAAATTGGGCGAAAGCGACGGCAACGCAACGGCCGTTTGGGAGGCACTTGAACCGATACAAACTGCGCTAATCTGCGTGGCGGTATTCTTTATTTTGGCCATTGTTTTGGCGATTGTGATTTTCTTCTTTTCGGTATTTTCCAAAAAAAAGACGGTCCCGCTTTGCATTGCGCTCGGCGGCGTGCTGTCTATGATTGCACTCTACATATCCTTTAACGCGGCGACAGCGCCGATGTTGGACGGTACGATGTCCTTGGCGGCATTTTTCAACACATCTTTCATAACCTCTTTCCTGGCAGGCTTAAATTCGTTCTCGGTCATTCGCCTGACGACGGGGTATTTCGTAATGCTGTTCCTGTTTATTGCTATGGTGCTTTGGGCGGGGGCAAATAAGTTGATTGAACTCGGCGACAAACCGCCGAAAGCCGCAAAAAAAGCATAACTGTAAACTGTAAAAGCCGCGTGGGAATGTCCGTCGCGGCTTTTTCTCTATTCCGCATTCAGGGGGGCAAACTTATGCTGTTGAATTTTAAAACCGCAAAACCGATGCAAACCGTCAAAGGATTCGGTGCGTCTTCGTGTTGGTGGAGTCAATACTGCGCACCGCAAAACGCCGCAGAGGAGATTGCCGAACTGCTGTACGGCGACAGCGGGCTGAAACTGAATATATATCGCTACAATCTCGGCGGCGGTACGGATAAAGACAACTGCCGTGTGGACAATCCGTGGCGCAGAACCGAAAGTTTTTATCAGTTTGACCGTGAAGCCGAAACGGGTACATATGATTTTTCCGCCGATAAAACGGCACGCGACTTTATGCGCCGCTGTCTTGCGAAAGGCAATATTGACACGCTGATTTTGTTTGCAAACTCCCCAAATTACGCATTTACTTCTACGGGGCAGGCTTCGGGCAGTCTTTTGTATCACACCTGCAATCTGCCGAAAGCGCATTACCGTAAATTCGCCGACGATGTGCTCACCGTGACCGCGCATTTTTTGGCAGAGGGGTTGCCCGTGAAATATATCAGCCCCATCAATGAGCCGCAGTGGAAATGGGGCGGCAGTTATGTTTGGCAAGAGGGCTGTCATTACGAAACCGAGGAACTTGTTGCGGTGTTTCATATTTTTGCCGAGGAAATTTTAAAGCGCGGTTTACCTGTGAAACTCTACGGACCCGAAAGCGGCGAAATGGGGGGCAAAACGGCGGAATATTTGGAAGCACTTACCGCCGATGAAACCGTGATGCAGGTGCTCGATGTGTTCTCGTACCATTCCTATCACGATGATGACAACCCTGCCACGCGGCGTACCTTTAAAACAGGGTTGGTGGAAAAACACCCTGAACTGCGGTTTGATATGAGCGAATGGTGCGAACTGCCCAACAAAAGTCATACCCGTGATTTTAAAGGCGCGCTGATTACCGCACGCATCATCGGGCAGGATTTGATTTACGGCGGCGCGGAAAGTTGGACGGCGTGGGTGGCTGTCAATCAAATTTGCCGTAAAGAAGACGGCTTGGATTATAGCGACGGTTTTCTATCGGCGAGCGACGATTTCAGTGTATGGTCGGTTGCCGAACGGTATTACGCGATGGCGCATTTTTCAAAATACATCCCCGTCGGCGCAAAGGCACTCGACATCGGCTTTTTCCCCGATGACAGCAACCGCTTTAACACATTTGCTTTTTTGACGCCGCAACAGGAAACTGTTTTAGTGGCAGTCAACGAAGCCGATTGTGCGCAAACGCGCACTTTGAACGGCGGTTTTGCCGAAATGACAGTGGTGGTTTCCACCGCAGCGGAAAAATGCAAAACCGTATACAGCGGCGCGTTTACCGGTGAATTTACCGCGCCTGCAAAATCCATTGTAACGGTGATTTTGAAATAACCCCCACACACCAGCCAAAGCAACGGCACAAAGACCGTTTTTGTAAATTGGGGTTTGTGGGGGTGTTAACGGAACGGGCAATGACGTTCCCTGCACATAAAATGCAATACGAGCGTAGGGGGCGACGACTCGGCGCCCCGTTGTAGGGGC
>CAMGGF010000046.1 GCA_946055445.1 uncultured Ruminococcus sp.
AAACAGCGGAAATTAAGGTAGAATACACACAACATACAGAAGATGTTGTATTTCAGACGCGCGGTGCGGCAAAATTAAAGGGGTAAATTTTTACAAATGGCAATCAGACTTAACACAAAGTATTTAAACGATTTTATTACCGACAGCGACTATGCCGCCATTGCAGACGAAGTAAAAGCGGCGCATCAAACTTTGATGCAAAAAACAGGCGAGGGCAATGATTTCCTCGGTTGGGTGGACTTGCCGGTTAATTACGATAAAGCAGAATTTGCACGCATCGAAAAAGCCGCGGCAAAAATCCGTAAAGACTCCGAAGTGCTGGTGGTTATCGGCATCGGCGGCAGTTATCTCGGCGCACGCGCGGCAATCGAATTTTGCAAATCCCAAAACTACAATTTGCTTTGCAAAGATACACCGCAGATATTTTTCAGCGGCAACTCCATCAGTTCTGCGGCGCTCAATGAAATTGTGGCACTTTGCGAAAATAAGGACTTTTCGGTGAATGTCATTTCCAAATCGGGCACCACCACGGAGCCTGCGGTTTCCTTCCGCATTTTCCGTGAATTGCTTGAAAAGAAATACGGCAAAGCGGAAGCGGCAAAGCGTATTTATGTTACGACTGACCGCGCAAAAGGGACTTTAAAAGAACTTTCCGACGAAGAAGGCTATGAAACCTTTGTTGTGCCGGACGATGTCGGCGGCAGATACTCTGTTTTAACCGCTGTCGGCCTTTTGCCGATTGCCGCGGCAGGCATTGATATCGCCGCGATGATGCAAGGCGCCGCCGATGCAAGAACGGCATATGCCGCAGACGATATAAATGAAAACGATTGCTGTAAATACGCGGCAATTCGCAATATTCTGTACCGCAAAGGCAAGAAAGTCGAAATGATGGTTGCCTATGAACCCGATTACACGATGATGAACGAATGGTTCAAACAACTGTTCGGTGAGTCCGAGGGCAAATGCGGCAAGGGCTTGTTCCCGGCAAGCGCGGTGTTCTCCACCGATTTGCATTCGATGGGGCAGTATATTCAAGAGGGCGAGCGCGTCCTGTTTGAAACCGCCGTGGTCTTTGACAAACCCAAAACCGAAGTCACCATCGGTACCGATGCAAAAAATGCCGACGGGCTGAACTTCCTTGCGGGCAAAACCATGGCGTATGTCAACCGTAAAGCGTTTGAGGGTACAGTGCTTGCACATGTGGACGGCGGCGTGCCGAATGTGGTGCTTGAAATCCCCGAAATGGACGCATACAACTTCGGCTATCTCGTATATTTCTTGGAAACGGTTTGCGCGGTTTCGGGTTATACTTTGGGGGTAAATCCCTTTAACCAACCGGGCGTGGAAAGTTATAAACGCAATATGTTTGCGCTTTTGGGCAAACCCGGTTACGAAGAAATGACCAAAGCGCTGGAAGCGCGGCTCGGTCTGTAATGTGTTTTTTCATTTGTCTTACCCCGCACGGGCGGTTATAATAAATATGCAGGAGGAGACTACTATGGTATCTCTTATTATCGGCCACAAAGGCTCAGGAAAAACAAAACTGCTGGTTGAAAAAGTAAACGCGGCAATCGAAAAATCCAACGGCAATGTTATTTGCGTGGAAAAAGAAACCAAACTTACATATGATGTAAGTTACCGCGCGCGCTTGGTTGCGACGGACAGTTTTTCGGTTTCCGGTTTTGATGCGCTTTACGGCTTTTTAAGCGGGCTTTGCGCCGGCGACCACGATATTACCGACATCTTTGTAGATGCGACCTTCCGCATCGGCGGCAGAGATTACGAGGCACTTGCCGACTTCTTGAAAAAAGTTGACGAACTCGGCGCAATGACCGATACCGAGTTTACTTTCACGGTTTCGACCGACCTCGAAAATCTCCCGGAGAAAATGTTTGCATACTGCAAAAAAATCAACTGATGGGTTGTTCTCAAAAAGCCGTTGTGTTCCCACAGCGGCTTTCTTTTTGTGAGAGGAAGAATCGTATGAAGCGTGTTTTTTGTCTGCTTTTGTGCATCTGTTTATTTGTGCCGTTTGTCGGCTGTGAAATCAAAGGCGCAGAGAAAGCGTTTTATGATATTCCGTTTGAAAGTGAAACAACAGCACTTGTTATGCTTGCGGACAGCGCGCAAAATGCCCAAAACGAATACCGCTTTTTCACTTCCGCCGAGGATTTTCAAAAGGGTTTGGCGGCGTTGGCACAAACTTTTGACCTTTCCGCCGTTGCCGAAGGGGAAACCAAGTCTTTTGAGACGCTTGCCGAGAAATATACAGAGGCGTTTTTTAAGGATAAGGTTTTGCTGTTCGTAAAGCGTTATCATGCCACCGAGGCGGTTTTGGAACTGCAATCCATGGATGCGGTAAACAATGCGTTTCAAATCCACGCGCAACTTGCAAGCGGTGCGCCTGTCGCTTCCGTGTACCGCGTATATTTGTTGGCGTTTGACAAACAGTATTATTTGTCGGCGGATTCGACCGTCGATGTAGACACGCAGTCCGTAGAGCCCCAAACCGAGCCCTACGAAAACCATTTGACGGTGGCTGTCGGTAACCGTTACAAAGTGATTGCCGATGACGAGGCGGCAGACGCGCTGATTGCGCAAATTCGCGGGATGGAGTTGACGCCGTCGGACTATAACCCGGATAACCATTCGCATACCGCAGGGGATATTGCGGTGGTCGGGCGCGGCTGTTATGCTGTGTTTACCGACGATTACATAGCCGTCGGGCTTTCGGTGTACGCGCCGAACAGCACGGCGAAACAAACGGTTGCAGACGCCTACCAAACGCTTCCCGGCACCATCTTGACGATGGAAACTGTCACAGAAGCGGAAGAGGACGCTTGATTTTGTAAATTTTACGAAAACAGAAAAGTTTTTGTTGACAAAACGGCGTTGAGCCTATATAATATTTTTTGCGTTAGTTTAGAGGTATATTATGTTTATTGAATTGGAGCCTATTTTTAACAACATCGGTGCGCAAAAACCGTTTTCGTATTCGTTCGTTTTGGACGATTGCGAAATCCGCGAGCCTGCAAAGGTTTCGGGCGTTGTTGAAAATCGCGCGGGTGTGGTCACCTTGACTGCCGACACCGTTTTGGAATACGAAACCGTGTGCGACCGTTGCTTAAAGCCCCTTTCTTTAAAACTGCAAAAGCAGTTTACCCACACGCTTGTCTCTGCGCTCAATGATGAGGACAATGACGATTTTATTTTGGTCGAAGATATGCATTTCGATTTAGATGAACTTTTGCGTGAGGATATTTTGCTGAATATACCGACCAAGGAACTTTGCACACCGGATTGCAAAGGGTTGTGCCCGATGTGCGGGGCAGATTTGAATGTTGCCGCCTGTTCCTGTAAGCCGCCTGTGGACCCGCGCCTTGCGGTGTTGCAGTCGTTGCTTGACAACGAATAACCGTAATATTTTAACATAAGGAGAGCAAAGAAAATGGCAGTACCGAAGAGAAGAGTTTCCAAAACGAGAAGAGATAAAAGACGCTCCAGCGTCTGGAAAATGAACGCTCCCGAACTTCAAAAGTGCCCGAACTGCGGCGAGTTCAAAAGAACCCACAGAGTTTGCGCCGAGTGCGGCTACTACAACGGCAGACAGGTCGTTGTGAAAGAAGAAGCATAATTTTTTCAAATTGATTTTGTGTGTCGAAAGGTGGAGAAGGTTTTGCTTCCCCGCCTTTTTCTCGTGTAGTAAGGTGGTGAAAAACCGTGTCGGTTGTCATACAGTCGGTGAAACGATTCTCCCGCAGTTGGTTTGCGGGTGTGCGCGCAGGGGACAGCCTCTTAACTTTGGACGGGTACGAAATTGAAGATGTATTGGACTACGATTTTCGTTTGAGTTTTGCACCCGTAACCGCGGTGTTTCAATGCGGCAACAAACAAAAATCCGTGCAGTTTAAAACAGCGGACACAGGGCTTCAATTTTCCACCTATTTAATGGACAAACAGCAGCACTGCAAAAATAAATGCATTTTCTGCTTTATTGACCAAATGCCTGCGGGCATGCGCGAAAGTCTGTATTTTAAAGATGATGACTCGCGTCTTTCGTTTTTGTTCGGCAATTATATTACGCTGACCAACATTTCCGAACACGAAATCGAGCGCATTATCCAAATGCACATCAGCCCTGTCAATATTTCCGTGCACACAATGCATCCGCAACTGCGCGTGGAAATGATGAAAAACAAGCACGCGGGTGAAGCGCTTTCCGTATTGCAACGCTTTGCCGATGCGGGCATAGGGATGAATACACAACTCGTGCTTTGTCCCGGTATCAATGATGGCAAAGAACTGGAATACAGCCTGCAAGAACTTGCAAAACTGTATCCTGCGGTGCAAAGCATTGCCGCCGTGCCCGTGGGATTGACGAAATTTCGGGAAGGGCTTTGCCCGCTTAAACCGTATACGAAAGAAACGGCGGGGGAGGTTATTGATATTCTTGAATCCTTCTCCAAAAAGTTTAAAGCGGAACACGGTGTGCGCCTTTGCTACCCGGCAGACGAATTTTTCATAAAAGCCGAGCGCCCGTTGCCAAACGGCGACTATTACGACGGCTATCCGCAAATCGACAACGGTGTGGGGCTTTGGACTTCGTTGAAAGAAGAGTTTTACGAAGCACTTGGGATTTGCACGCAAAAATCCAAGTATCAAAAACTGACTTTGGCAACCGGCGCGGCAGCGTATCCGTTGCTTTGCGAATTATGTGCCGCGGCAGAGCAGAAAATCGGTTGCAAAATCGAAGTTGTCAAAATTATCAATCACTTTTTCGGTGAACAAATCACCGTTGCAGGGCTTTTAACGGGCAAAGATTTACTCGAACAACTGAAAGACCGCGATTTGGGTGAGGCATTGCTCATTCCGCTTGTGATGACGATTGACTATACTTCCCATTCGACCGAAAACAATAAATTTTTAGACGATATTACCTTGAAAGAAGCAGAAAAAGCGCTCGGCGTGCCTGCCATTCCGACGGGCAATGTCGGGGAAGAACTGCTTTCCAACCTTTTGGGGGTGTAACTATGGCAAGACCGGTTGTAGCGATTGTCGGCAGACCGAATGTCGGCAAAAGCACTTTGTTTAACAAATTGGTCGGCAAACGGCTCTCGATTGTCGACGATACCCCGGGCGTCACGCGTGACCGCATTTACGGCGACTGTGAATGGCTGGGGCACAATATGTTGCTTGTCGATACAGGCGGCATAGAACCGTATTCCGACGATATTATTCTGTCGCAGATGCGCCGTCAGGCAGAATTGGCGATTGACAGTGCCGATGTTATCATATTGGTGACGGATTTGCGCACGGGCGTGGTGGCCACCGACCAGGAAGTCGCGGCAATGCTCCAAAAAAGCGGCAAACCGATTGTGCTGTGCGTCAATAAATGCGATACCATCGGTGAAATACCGCCCGAATTTTACGAGTTTTATAATCTCGGCCTCGGTGACCCCGTGGCGGTTTCCTCTGTGCACGGTCACGGCACGGGCGACCTTTTGGACGAAGTTTTAAAATATCTGCCCGAGCAAACCGAGGACGAATTTGACGGCGAAACCGTGCGAGTGGCGGTCATCGGCAAACCGACTGTCGGCAAATCCTCGCTGATTAACGCCATTTCGGGCGAAAATCGCGCGATTGTATCCGATATTGCGGGCACCACGCGTGACGCAACCGACACGCTGGTCGAAAATCAATTCGGCAATTTTGTATTTATCGATACCGCAGGGCTTCGCCGCAAAAGCAAGGTCGAGGACCAAATCGAAAAATATTCCGTTATCCGCGCGAGAATGGCGGTCGAACGCGCCGATGTATGCGTGATTATGATTGACGGTACGGAAGGCTTTACCGAGCAGGACTCGAAAGTTGCAGGCATCGCACACGACCTCGGCAAAGCGTGTATAATCGCGGTGAACAAATGGGACGCCGTGACAAAAGACGATAAAACGATGGATAAAGAACGCAAAAAACTGATGAACGATTTTTCGTTTATGAGTTACGCACCGATTATCTTTATTTCCGCCAAAACGGGGCAGCGGCTTGACCGCCTGTTTGAACTGATTAAATTTGTCAACGAGCAAAATGCCATGCGCATTTCTACGGGCAAATTAAACGAGGTGTTGGCAGATGCCACAACCCGCGTTCAGCCGCCCACAGACAAAGGCAAACGCCTGAAAATTTATTATATGACGCAAGCGTCCACCCGCCCGCCGACATTCGTTTGCTTTGTCAACAGCAAGGATTTGTTTCATTACAGTTATCAACGCTATATTGACAACCAAATCCGTGAGGTCTTCGGGCTTGAGGGCACACCCACGCGCTTCATCATTCGTGAACGCGAAGGCAGAAACGGTAAAAAAGATACAAAATAATACAAAAGCAACCGTGCGAAACGAGCACGGTTGCTTTTCTGTGTTAAGGTGAGGGGAGTCGAACACAATATGCCGTTTTAAACCATATCGGGTTCGACTCTCCTCACCTTATACATAATATTCAATGGTACATTTGGCTTGAATATCGTTTAAATCCCAAATGTCTGTAACAGAACCGTCATTTTTGATGCGTATGCAGCGTAACGAAGACGGTGCCGCTTCACTGGTTACAATGGTTTTATCCACGCGGCACGATTCCGAGAATTGCAGAGTGGTCAAATACGGATTGCCGCAAAATGCAATCCCCAAGAACACCAAGTGCGTATCTGCCGGTGTGACGAATACAGAGTCCTTTTTGCCGGGCGGATACCAAAATATGTCATAATATTTCACACCGTTCGAGATAATTGATTCTCTCTTGCAGTACAAAACGCCGTCTTTTGCATAATATTCCGTGTTACCGTCCGCAACGGAAAAAGAGGACAAATTTGTGCAACCCAAAAAGTTTACGCGTGTTGCGTTGACGCTAGAAAATTTTTTGGGAAAGATGACGCTTTCCAAATACGGATTGTCTTGAAAAGCATAGCCGGCAATGGAGCGTGCGTATGATGCTATGGTACACTGCTTGTCTGTTCTGCCGGGCGGATAATATACAAGCGTATTGGATATATCCTCATAGACCGCACCGCCGTTGGTAAACATACGACCATTATAGGACAGGTTCGGATTTTGCCGCTCGGTAAAGGAGACACTGCACAATTTCGGACAACCGGTAATCAATTTGTGAAAGGAATAGTAGTAGACTTTCTCGCCTGCCGCGTTCACCATATATGCCCAAGTTGCATACGGCAAGGTAATCGAAGTTAAATTCGGCAAATCGGAAAAGACGGCTGTGTTATACGGTAAATAGAGCATACCGGAGTCGTCCGTTGTCCCCTCAAACTGTATTTTCTGAATTTTGCTGTTGTTTGCAAACAGATTTTCTCCAAGATACGAAACATGCTTGCCGTCGATATAGGCGGGAACGGTGACAATACTGTCATTGCCTGTGTATTTGGTGAGTTTTACCGCGCCGTTTTGTTCCGTCCATTCCCATTTTGCACTGTCGGCCGGCGGCGCAACAATCGGCTCTTCGGGTTGCGGCTCGGTTGGTGTGTTACTCGGCGGTTCCGAAGTGTTTGTTGCAGATTCTGTTTCATCGGTTGTTCCGAAAGCATTTTCGGGCGAATTTGTGCTTGCTGTGTCGCTCTGTGTCACATCGGATGCTTCGGAATTTCCGAACAGTCTGTCGAAAAATCCGCCGGCCTGAGAAGTGCCTTCCTCCGTGCTTTCGCTCGGGTGAAAGAGTTTTTCCAAAAATCCCTGTGCCTCGGTGGTGATTTCCACGGTTTCGGTGACGATTTCACCTGCCGCGTCGGTAACAAATTCCCCGTTTTCTTTGGTAACAGGGACTTGCGTGGTTTGCATCGCAGTGGGCACGGTATTGCGATTTGCTGTTTGTACGGCAAGAAAACATATACCGACCGTCAGTACAAACATCGCCGTACAGGCAAGTATGCGCGCACGCTTGGTGCGCCAAAACAAGAAGGCTTTTTTGTACCGGTTTGTCTTTTTTTCGCTGTGTACGCGCGCTTTTCTCGGCACTTTGCCGCCGGTTGCGGCGGGGGATGCAGGTTTTGTTTGTGTCGAAAAGCATTTTAAACAAAAATCGGCTTCCTGCGGCATCGGTGCGCCGCAGTGCGGACATTTTTTATCCAAATAAAGTCAAATCCTTTACAATCTATATAATGTATACTGTAATACAATATGCTTTTTTTCATAATTTGTCAAGTTATGTCGATTTTGTTATACGGCGTTTTT
>CAMGGF010000047.1 GCA_946055445.1 uncultured Ruminococcus sp.
ACAAACGCATAACAATCTTTTCGCCGTACACCGTGGGCATGGTTGCAATACGGACATCGAGCGTTTTGTCTTCATAACGAACCGTTGCACGGCCGTCCTGCGGGATACGCTTTTCCGCGATATCCATACCGCCCAAAACCTTTACGCGCGAAACCACCGACGGGAAAATTTTAATCGGATTTTGCAAAACTTCCTGCAAAACACCGTCAATACGAAAACGCACACGCATCACTTTTTCCAGCGCTTCCACATGCACGTCCGACGCGCCGCTTTTAATCGCGTTGTTGATGATTTGGTTCACCAACTGCACAGCGGGTTTATCGTCCAGCGACAGTTCTTCCGATTCTTCCGACGCATCGGGCAGGTCGTCTTCATCGTAACTGTCCACCGCAGAGTTCATATTGGCAAAGTTTTCAATCGCCGCCGCCAATTCCATATCGGAAACAACCAACGGACAAATTTCCAACCCTGTCATTAAGTGCAGGTTGTCAATCGTGATAATGTCGTTGGGGTTTTTCATTGCGACATACAGCGTTTTGTCCTCTTGGTATAACGGCAAAACATTGTTGCGCAACGCCGTTTCGGGTGTAATTAAGTTTGCCGCAGCCACATTGACCCCGATTTCGTCAATCGAGACATATCGATAGCCGGTTTTTTGCGCCATAATCCGCGCAATATCTTCCTCCGTGCAGTAGCCGAGTTGTGTTAAGATGCTGCCGATGAGTGCCTTACTGGTTTTTTGAATTTCAAGCGCTTCATCCACCTGCGCCTCTGTCACAATGCCTGCGTCAACCAGCCTCGAGCAAATACTCCCGGGGAACAATGCTGCATTTGCCATGTCGTTTCTATCTCCCTGTATTTTTGGTTAGTTCTTTGAAAATTTCACAAGTGTAATTGTCGCTTCCTGTGCCTCGCCGCTTTGAATCGGAGTCAAATGGATTGCATCAATTCGCATCAGTTCGGGGTCGGTCACTAAGGAGTTGCAAAGCCCCATAATATCCGCATACGAACCGCGCACGGTCATCAGCACCTGCAATTCTTTCACGCCGGCAGTGCTCGTTGTCACAGCCGCATCACCCGCTTGCGTCGAAGTGCCGATGGCGGCATCGCCGCCGAAAGTCAAATCGCTTAATGTGCAACGCGCCGCTTCTATGCGGTTTTCCATTTCAATCATAACCGCTTGGCGGTTCTGCGTGTCAGGAATCATAGCATTGTAAGCATCGCGCTGCGCTTCATATTCCGAACTGCGGGCTTGCAGTGCTTTTAAACTTGCGATGGACGCTTGGCTTTCCTGGTACACTTTCTTTTGTTCGGTAATTTTCGCTTTCACGGCTTCGTTATTCCGCACACCGAACACAATCAAAACGATTAAGCCGATACAGGCAACCGCCATTAAAACAACAAAAACACGAATATCCTCTAATACATTTGCGGCTTTACCGGAAGATGCCCCGGTATCTTTTTTCTTCACATTGATATTAAATGCCATATCGGAACACCTCCTGTTTACTTCGTTGTGCTTTCCGCAGAACTGCTTGCCGCCTTCGTCACTACGGCGGTTTGCGTTTCGCCGCTGTCATTGGTCACGATCTCGCCCTTTTTGTCGGTAACGACTTCAAATTTCGGCGCTTCGGTCGGCACTTCTACGGCATTGGACATACTCAAAGCCAGCGTAAAGTTGATGGCTTTGCTGCCGTTTTCCGTCACCTGGCGGGTAATGCTGGTCAACTGTACCAATTTTACGGTTTCCTGCATCTCTTCGGTTTCAAAACTCGCTTTGAAATCATTTACATCGCTGTAATCGAGGCATGTGCAAGTCAGCGTGCAAACACCCGCCGTAAACCAGTTTTCCAAATTGATTTCTTTGACTTGGATATAGTCCGGCGTATTGTTGGCAATCAGCGCCAAAAACTCGACTGCCTCGGGGTTCTGCGGACTGACGCTTTCCACCATTCTTTTTGCGGATTGCAAATCGTTGAAAATGGTTTGATATTGCTGTAACGCAGGGAATTGCTGTTTTAACTCGGCGTTTTGCCGTTCCAATTTTTTGAGTTTGGCATTCATAATTTGCCCTTGCGCAAAAATACCGGCATTCACAATTGCCAAGCACAGAAGCACAACCAACGCAACGCGCGCAAGCAAATCCTTTTTCTTCTTTTCTTCCAGCCGCTTTCTGTACGCGGCAGGCAATAAACTGACTTTCAACACGGTTATCCCTCCAACGCCTGCATGGCAAGACCGATGCATCCGGCAAAATCCTGCACAACTGCTTCATCTAAGCCCAAATTTTCCTGTGTATATAAGGTCGGAATGCGAACCGGTATGGTGTAAACCGCATCGGAAACCATCTGCGCCAGTTTTTCGGCTTCGCGCGCAGAGGACAGGAAATAAATCTGCTCAATCGGCTCTGCCATATTCTGCATTGCGTAATAACTGACGGAAGAATTGGTTTCGGAAGCGAGCATATTGCCGACGGTTGCCAAATCCTCTTCCGAAACTGTTTCCGCCTCCTGCGAGAAGAGCGCTTTCACCGCTTCAACAGCGCGTTCAGGGATCGTAATGGAACGCACCATAGAAATTTCGCCGTCTTTGATGACCAAGAAGTTCAAAATATCGTCTGTCATATTCAATAAGGCGTATTTTTGCCCTTGCGCAACCGGCGCGAGGCCGCGGCAAACCGACAACACCGAAGAGTCAATATCCACCACCTGTAATTTTGACGCGCCCAAAATCGTAATGATTTGCTCTAACATATTGCGGCGCGCCGCAACCAAAAGCACATTGATGACCGGCTGTTCTTCATCATTCACGCCCTCGCCGGCGATAACATAGTCGATTTCCATTTCCTGCACGGGAATGGGAATGAATTCCTGCGCCTGCAAAAGCACCATATTGCGTAATTTATCCTCCGGCACTTTCGGGAACGAAGCATAACGCATAATCACATTTTCATTGTTTACCCCGACAACCACATCGGTGGATTTGAAGTTGCCGTTTTGCAAAAGTTCTATCAGGCAAGTGTTGAACGCATCGGCATCACGCACAAAGCCTTCTTCGATTGCTCCGGCGGGCAGCGGAATTTTTCCGCAGGCAAGCACCGAAACCACGCCGTTGGTCTTGGTTAATTCAATCGCGCGGATTTCGGCGGTGTCCGCCTCAAACCCGATTACGCTTTTCATTTTCGCCATACTATCATTCTCCCTAAAAGGCGCAAGCGCCCGTTTCCTGTGTTCTTGTTTTTTGGGCAAAAGGATTTTTAGGAGCCGGTCGATGTGGTTGCGGTGAAAATCGGCAAATACAACGAAATCAACATTGTACCGACCAAAACACCGACCAAAATCAACGCAATCGGCTCAATCATGGAACGCAAATTGCGCGAAGTGACCTCAACATCTTCTTCGTAGAACTCCGCAACCTTGTCAAGCAATTCAGGCAGTGTACCTGCCTCTTCGCCAATGGCAATCATACCGATAACCATAGGCGGGAAGTGTCCGCTTTTATCCAAAGATTCGGAAATGCTTTTACCTTCTTCAATATCACTGATGGCCGTTTGAACCGCTTTTTCAATCAAATCGCTGCCTGCGGTCGGCCCGGCACTTTGCAATGCTTCCACCGCCGTAACACCGCCGGAAATCAACGTAGCAAAGGTGCGGCAGAAACGCGCAACGCACATTTTGGTAATGAAATCACCGAACATCGGCATACGCAATTTGTTGTTTTCCCAAATGCGGTGCGCCGGCGGGCTTCGTTTTATTAAAATCCCGACGCCGATAAGTGCACCGATTGTTAAAATCCACAAATACCATTTGGTGCGTAAACTGCCGGACATTTTGAAAATCGCCGCAGTCAACCCATTGACAGGGGTAGTGTCCGGAATCATTTTTTGGAACATCGGCACCATGAACACCAACATCGCAATCAGCAAAATGATAGCAAACATACCGACATTTTTGGGGTAGGACACAGCGGATTTGATGTTGTCTTTCAGGTTCTTTTCTTTTTGAATCTGCACGGAAAGGCTCATTAAGGATTGCTCCAAAATACCGCCCAATTCGCCGGTTTCAATCATCGAAACGAAGAGTTTGTTAAAGATTTTCGGATACTGCGCAAACGCGTCTGCCAGCGTACCGCCGCCTTCAACATTTTTGGCAATGTCGGTGATTGCCGCGGCAAGCGTCGGGTTGGTTGTCTGCTTTGCAAGGGTAGCCAACGCGCGCGTTACCGGCACGCCGGCGGAAAGCATAGCCGCCATTTGACGACTGAACAAGGAAACATCGGTCAATGTAACCTTTTTGCCGCCTTTTGCTTTTACGGGTTTAATAACCTTTTCGCTGATGTCTGTAACAACAACGCCCGCCTCGCGCAGTTTTTCAATGGCAACTGTGGAATTGTCCGCGACAACTTCGCCGTGAACGCTTTGGCCCTGACGGTTTAAGCCGTCATATGTAAAGGATGCCAAATGAATGCCCCCTTAAAACTTAATAACCCATTGTGGAAAGCAGACGGCGTACTTCCTTGTCGTCCACACAAAACTCCAAAACGGACTCTTTCGAAATTTTCTGTTCTCTGCACAGTTTAATCAGCGCTTGGTCCATCGTCTGCATGCCTTGCAACTGCGCGGTCTGCATTGCGCCGTAAAGTTGGTGCTCCTTCTCTTCACGAATCAGGTTCTTCACGCCGGGTGTATCCGTCATATACTCCACGGCGAGCACTCTGCCCTTGCCGTTTACGGTGGGAATCAGTTGCTGTGAAATAACGGCTTTCAACGAGTTTGCCAACTGCTGACGGATTTGCCCTTTCTGCCCCTCGGGGAAAGAGTCGATAATACGCGAAATGGTCATCGGCGCGGTCTGCGTGTGCAAAGTAGACAGCACCAAGTGCCCGGTTTCCGCCGCGCTGATTGCAATGGAAATACTTTCGGGGTCGCGCATTTCACCAATCATAATGGTGTCGGGGTCGTGACGCAAAACCGTACGCAACGCGTTTGCGAAAGAGTGCGTATCCGTACCGATTTCGCGCTGACGCACCGTGGATTTGATGTGTGTATGTAAAAATTCGATGGGGTCTTCAACCGTAACGATGTTGGTTTCATACCGTTCGTTAATGTACTTAATCATCGCTGCGAGGGTTGTCGATTTACCGCTGCCCGTAGGGCCTGTAACCAACACCAAACCTCTGGGTAAGTTGCAAAGGCGTTTTACATCCGGCGGCAAGCCCAACTTGTCAAGTTCCGGCACCTTAAAGGGAATGGCACGGAATACCGCCGCCAATGAGCCGCGCTGAATGATAACATTGCCTCTGAAACGCGCGCATTCCGGAACAGAAAGCGCAAAGTCCAACTCCCAATCTTCTGCCAAACCGTTTTTCTGTTCCTCGTTCAAAACCGCAAACAGCATATTTTCCACATCTTCGGGCATCATCGGCGGAAATTCCTGCCGCGTCAAATCGCCGTTGATACGGATACAAGGCTCAATGCCGGAAACCAAATGCAAGTCCGAACCGCCTTTTTCAACGGTCAGGCGCAAGAGGTCAGTCAGTGTAACGGGGTAATGGCTTTCTTTTCCGGTAAAATTCACGAAAGGTACAACTCCTTTTTTTGTATGAAAACCCGCTTAGGGGTGCAGGAAAAACCCGCACCCCGCGTATTATGCAGCGTTATTCAGTTCTTCAAACAGCGCCTTGATGTAGTCGGCGGTTTCCGAACTTGCCTTAACATATGTGATGTATTTTGTAGTCCCGTCTTTTGCGGGGATTTCTTTGACCGTGAAGGTGTATGCGCCAAGTTCGGGATACAGTTCGCACAATGCGTCAATACGGCTCTGTGCAGTTGCTGCACTGGTTGTGGCTTCCACCGCGCGATTCGCAGTCTCGGTTGTTGCGGTTGTATCCATCTCGGAAAGCAACGATTTCACAGATTCCTCTAAATAGGGTTCGCAATACACAATCAGCGATTTTGTCAGTGCCGCGTATGTACCGGTCTTGAAGGTGACGCCCTCCAAATCCAATGCCGCCAATCTGTTCAGCATTTCCGCCGCGGTGCAGTTCTGCAATTCATATGCGAAGAAGCGCTTGTCATTGAGTACGCTATCCGCATAATCGGCAGTATCAAACTGTCGGATATAGGCTTCCGCCTGGTCAACTTGGTCCACCGTGCCGGCAATCCAAATTTTCTTGGTCATCTTTTCGGGACCGTACAGCGTGATGGTCAACGGGAAACTGTGGAGAATTTCCTCAGCCGCCGTTCTGTTAATCACCGACAGTTCCACTTCGCGCAAAACGATTTCTTCTACCGGCTCGGTCGGCGTTACGGGTGTTTCGCCGCTCGGCGTTGTAGTCGAATCTGTTGCAGGCGGTGTTGTGGTTTCCGGCACTGTAATCGTGACATCACCACTGTCGCCGCCGGCCGGCGCGGTTGTACCCTGCGCGGCAAGGTTTGCACCCGAAAGGGGTTTATCGACAATCTTTTTAATGGTTTTAATATCGGTTAAGTTTGCGCCCGAAACATATACGAACAGCGTATAGGGACGGGAGGAAAGCACAATGCCGGTGCTCAGCCCCAAGTTGCCAAGCAAGCCGTTAAATTCATCGGCCGTGATGTACTCTAACTCCAAGGGGGTAAAGTTAGAAGCAATCAAGCCGCCGCCTGCCATAATGTTCGAACTCACATCTAACAGTTTAATCAGTTCCGAAACCTTGGCAAGTTCTTTCGGATAGCCCGAAATATAAAATTCGTCTTTGTTGTTGGTGCTGACAATCTGCACATTGGAAAGGCCGAGCGCAGCCATTTGCGATTGCAAGCCTTCGGCAGAAATATAGTTCAGCGAAATTTTCGTGAGCACGGTTTTGTCCACAAAAGTGGAGTTGAGCGCGTCAGCGGTACCCACATAAATCGTGTTGCCGTCTTTTAAGAAGGTCATACCGACCAAGCGCGTAACATAGTCAATCGCTTTGAGGGCACTCATTTCTTCGAGTGTCACGGAGACGGTTTCTTTGGAACCTGCGCCGCTTTCCATAATAATGTAATAGCCGGCGTTCAGCGCAATGGCAGACAAAACATCTTGAAGGTCCGCATCAACCACCGTCATGGAAATGCGGGAAGACACCAGCGAATTACCCTTTGCCGAAGAGGAACTCAGCGGCACTTTGAGGATTTGCCCGGCGTAAATTTTGTCCGCATTGGACAGGTCGTTGGCTGTCATAATGTCGCTGATTGTAACACCGTAATTCTTCGCGATGCGCGTCAGCGTATCACCGGTTTTGACCGAATAGTATTGGTATTCGGAGGAGGTGTCATTGTCAGACCCGACAACCGCCATCGGCAGTACGGCATTGGTCAGCAAAATCAGCGCCAGCACAAAGACCAGAACCGCCTTCAAGGATTTTTTAGAACTTTTCATATGTAAGTCCCCCTAATTATAGTCTTTCTTTCAAAATATCGGGTAAATTGTGTTACGAATTTGTTTTGGCTTTTGCCTCTGCCAAAGAGATGGTACGCACTTTTTCACCGGTGGAAAAAGTCGCGCTTGTATCGGATATATCCTCCACAAGCCAAGTGGAATCGCCGACATAATCGCCGACCTGCACAATGTAGGACGCATATTCGGTTTGCAGGATTGCGGTACGGAACCCGTCGGAATTATAAAAAATACCTTTCAGTTTCGCGTTGGCGATAACATCCTCGGCAAAGGGGTCCACGCCGTCCGCCAGCGAAACGCCCTCACTGCGCTCAATCATCGGCAAAACATCTACCGCCGTTCCCGCCGCTTGCACTTCCGGCGGCACATCGGTTTCGGTCCGAATGCCCGAAACGATGAACACGGCGGCGACCACTGCCGCAATCACAACAAAAATCGCCGGAATGATGATTTTCATTTTTGGATTTTTTTCAAAGAACTGCACGAAAGCACTGCCCCCGCGCGCGTCCTTATTTTGCCCGCCTTTTAGTTTTGCGAACAAATCTTTTACATCAATATTCATATTCGCCATGTCTGAAAACCTCCGGCTTCAAAATACGGTAACACAGACCGATAGTGATACTTATAGATATATACAATGTATTTTATCGCACTTTTTTCATTTCGTCAATAATTTTTTTGTGTTTTTTTGTGCGAAATGCACGCATTTTTTGTTTTGCCTGTCCTTTTTTTTGGAAAATGCACAATATGTTGTGGTTTTATTTCCACGCCATCATTTTTCTATGAAAGAAAATTGCAGCGGACTTATTAG